>JALZOI010000347.1 GCA_030857245.1 Myxococcota bacterium | reverse complement strand
CGCCCGGTGCGGGCCTGTTGCTCGCGCGGGCCTGGGTCGACGGCATCGTCGCCCGGCGCGCCGAGCTGACGCCCGCCACGCTCGAGGCGGCGGCGCTGCTCGCGCTGCCCGGGCTCTCGTACGAGACGTCGAGTGCCGTCGTCGACGCGAGCGTGCCGGGCCTGCTCGGTCGTCACCCACGGATCGAGAACGGGGTCCTCCACGTCCGCCTCGACGAGCTCACGGCGCGGCTCGATCGGTTCCGCACCGAGGTGGCCCCGGCCTTCCGCGCGTACCGCGCACTCCGTGCCGACATCGCGCTGCGCGAGCGGGCCCGGCTCCGCCTCGACGAGCTCAGGCCGCGGGTGATGAGCTCGTTCGTCCGCAACCAGCTCATCGATCAGGTGTACCTGCCGCTGTGCGGCGCCAACCTCGCGAAGCAGCTCGGCGCGGCCGGCGCGGCGAAGCGCACCGATCAGATGGGCATGCTGCTGCTGATCTCGCCACCCGGCTACGGCAAGACCACGCTGATGGAGTACGTGGCCGCACGCCTCGGCCTCGCCTTCGTCAAGGTGAACGGCCCGGCGCTCGGGCATGACGTCACGTCGCTCGATCCCGCCGAGGCGCCCAACGCGACGGCACGCCAGGAGATCGAGAAGGTCAGCCTGGCGCTCGAGATGGGCACCAACGTCATGCTCTACCTCGACGACATCCAGCACACGTCGCCGGAGCTGCTCCAGAAGTTCATCTCGCTGTGCGACGCCCAGCGCAAGATCGAGGGCGTCTGGCGCGGCACGACGCGAACGTACGATCTGCGCGGCAAGAAGTTCTGCGTGGTGATGGCGGGCAACCCATACACCGAGAGCGGGGAGCAGTTCCGGATCCCCGACATGCTCGCGAACCGCGCGGATGTCTACAACCTGGGAGACGTGCTGTCCGGCAAGGGCGACGCCTTCTCGATGTCCTTCCTCGAGAACGCGCTGACGTCGAGCCCCGCGCTCGCGCCGCTCGCCACCCGCGAGCTCTCCGACGTCCACAAGATCATCCGGATGGCGAAGGGCGAGCCGGTCCCGACGACGGAGCTCGCGCACGGCTACTCGGGCATCGAGCTCGAGGAGATCCTGACGGTGGTCCGCCACCTGTTCGTCGCGCAGGAGACGCTGCTCAAGGTCAACGCCGAGTACATCCGGTCGGCGGCGCAGGCCGACACCTTCCGCACCGAGCCGGCGTTCAAGCTGCAGGGCAGCTATCGCAACATGAACAAGATCGCCGAGAAGGTGGTCTCGGCGATGACCGGCCCCGAGCTCGAGCAGCTGATCGCGGACCACTACCAGGGCGAGTCGCAGACGCTGACGACCGCGGCCGAGCAAAATCTCTTGAAGCTCGCGGAGCTCCGCGGCACGCAGACGCCGGCGCAGCGCAAGCGATGGGACGAGATCAAGGGCGAGTTCGTGCGCCAGCGCCGGATGGGTGGCGGAGATGCCGATCCGGTGACGAAGCTCGTCGGCACGCTCTCGGGGCTGGCGACGGACCTCGGCTCGGAGCTCGGCGCGATCCGCTCGACGCTCGGCAATGGCACCGGCACCGCGCACCTCACCGTCGAGGTCCGCGAGCTCCGCGAGTCGCTGCTCCGCATGGTCGAGCAGACCGCAGCCGAGGCCGTCCGCCGCGATCCCGTGAGCTGGCTGAGCACGCGCCTCGACACCATCGCCCAGAGCCTGCACGCCCTCGCCGAGCGACCGCAGCAGGTCGAGGTCCACCAGCGCGCGCTCCCCGCCGCGCCGCACCACGAGAACTGGGACGCCGCGGCCCTGCTCGCGCAGGTCAAGCGCATCGAGACGTCCCTGCTCCCGGTCGTCAGCGCGGCGGTCGAGCAGCGCGGCAGCGACACGGTCCTCGCGAACAAGATGGTGCAGATCATCGAGCTCCTCGAGCAGCTCGACGCCCGGCTCACACGCTGAGGAGTGCGCTCCGGTCTATCAAGCCTTGGCGCGCTTGGCGGCCTCGGCGGCCTTGGCGACCTCCGGGGCCATCTCTTCCGGCTACTGCTTGAACGCGTTGATCAGGCCGATGTAGCGGGCGTTCGGCGTGATCGTGTAGCCCTGGACGGTCTTGTTGGTGAGGGCGACGTTGTCCTCGTGCCAGAGCGGGATGATCGGGAGGTCGCGGGCGACGATGTGCTGGGCCTCGGCATAGATGGTCTTGCGCTTCGCGCGGTCGAGCTCGCTGCGGCCTTGCTCGGTGAGCTTGTCGAGCGTGGCGTTCGAGTAGCGCCAGCGGTTGCCGCCGTCGGGGTTCTTGGCGTCGGGGATCCGCGAGGAGTGGAAGTAGAAGTAGTAGTAGTCGGGTTCGTTGAGCTCGGCGCTCTGCATCGACGCGAGCTGGTAGCTGCCCTTCTTGACGTCGGCGAAGAAGGTCGCGAACTCGAACGCGCGGACCTCGACGTCGATCCCGACGTCGGCGAGCTGCGCGGCGATCACGCGCGCGAGCGTCACGCGGAAGGCATCGGAGCTCGTCTTGTAGACCAGCGAGAGCCGCGGCCGGGGGCCGGCGCCATCGGGATCACGGAGCCCGGCGTCGTCGAGCAGCTGCTTCGCGCGCGGCAGGTCGCGCTCCCATTTCGGCAACCCCGGCGCGTACGCCCAGTGAAACGCGGGTAGCAGGCCGCTCGCGAGCTGCGCGCGCCCGCCGAACTTGGCCGCGATGATCGCCTGGCGATCGATCGCGTACGCGATGGCCTGGCGGACCCGCTGATCCTTGAGCACCGGATCGGCGTTGTTGAGCATGAGGTACGTGAGGACCACGCTGGGCGCGGCCTCGATGTGGATCCGCGGGCGGCCCTGCACCTCCTCGATCAGGTCGAGGCGCACCGCGTTCTGGAGCAGGTCGGCGGAGCCGCCGACGAGCATCAGCAGGCGCGCGGATGCGTCGCGCACGAACTTGATCTCGACGTGCGGCAGCTTCGGCCTGGTGCCGTAGTAGTGCGGGTTGACGTCGAGCAGCGCGCGGATCGAGGTCAGCTCGCGCAGCACGTACGGCCCCGCGCCGCGCTGGTTCCGCTTCGCCAGGATCGCGAAGTCGAGATCGGACCACAGCGTCGCGAGCGGCTGCTGCAGCGAGAACCGCACCACCTTGGGGCCGCGCGCGACGACCGATCGGTAGCGCTCGACGAAGCCCTTGTGGTGCAGGCTCGTCGAGTCGTCCGCGAGCACCGAGCTGTACGTCCAGGCGACGTCCTCGGCCATCACCGGCGCCCCGTCGGAGAACTTCGCATCATCGCGCACGGTGACATCGAGGGTCAGCGGATCGACGATGTCGATCCGGGCTGCGAGGTCGAGCCGGGGCTCGAGGTCGAGCGTGTCGACCGCCGTCAGCCCGGCACCGACGAGGCGCGCCAGCTTGCTGTCGTGGCTCGAGATCGCGAACCGCGGATCCGACGTCGTCATCGCGGACTCGATGACGAGCACGAGCGTGTCGTCGGGGGTCCGCCGGGATCGCGGCTCGCACGCCGCCGCCGCGGTGATCGCGACGAGCGCGACGAGCGCGCTGGCGAGCCGGAGGCCGAGCGGAACGACGCACCGGGTGGCCGTGATAACGTGGCTTCGTGAAGACATTGCGGGGGCTGCTGCTCGTCGCGGTCGCGGTGGTCAGTATGGATTCCGGACCGGTGCGGTCGCAACCCGGCGCGCCCGCCAGCGCGGGCTCCGGCGGACCTGCCGATCTCGCAGATCCGCCGGCCGACGAGGAAGCCGGTGGCGGCAGCGGCAGCGGCAGCGCGCTCGTCGCGCCGAAGGACGTCAACGCCCGGCTCTCGTGGCTGCGCGAGAAGCTGACGGCCGCTGTCGCCTCGCGGCCGATGCTCGCGTCCGCCCGCGTCGCGTACGCGATCACCGATCTCAAGAGTGGCCTCGAGCTCGCGAACCGCGAGCACGACACCGCGATGAACCTCGCCTCGAACGCCAAGCTGCTGACCGGCGCCGCGGCGCTCGCGGGCCTCGGCGGCGGCTTCCGGTGGCGGACCGCCGTCTACGCCGAGACCGACCCCGACGAGGCCGGCACGATCAAGGGCGACCTGATCGTGCGTGGCCGCGGCGATCCGACGCTGACCGTCGGGGCGCTCGATCAGCTGGCGGCCGATGTCGCCGCGCGTGGCGTGCGCAACGTCGAGGGCCAGCTGATCCTCGACACCTCGTACTTCGACGGCAAGATCGAGCCGCCGCACTTCGAGGAGCAGCCGAAGGAGCGCGCCGCCTTCCGTGCGCCGGTCGCGAGCTTCGGCGTCAACCGCAGCGCGGTCGTCATCACGGTGATGGCCGAGCCCGGCGGCGGCTCGCGGATCACGCTCGAGCCGCAGACCGACTACATCCAGATCGCCAAGCAGGAGGTCACGAGCGTTCGCGAGGGTCGCACCCGGCTCCGCGTCGAGATCAAGACCAAGCCCAAGCCGCGCCCCGAGCTCGTCGAGCTCGAGATCACGGGGCAGATCCGGATCGGCGAGGGCAGCTGGGACCTCAAGCGCCGCGTCGATGATCCGGCGCGGTTCGCCGGCGAGGTGTTCCGCAAGGCGCTCGCCCGGCACGGCGTGAAGATCCGCCAGCGCGCGCTCGGCAGCGGGACCGTGCCGCTCACCGCCAGGCTGGTCGCGCACCATGACAGCCCGCCGCTCACCGAGGTGGTGCGGTGGATGAACAAGCACTCCGACAACTACATCGCCGAGTCGCTGCTGAAGACGCTCGGCGCCGAGCGCAAGGGGACGCCGGGCCCGGCGACCTGGGCCGATGGCAGCGCCGCGCTCCGGGCCCAGCTCGCGACGCTCGGCATGCCCGCCGGCAGCTACCGCAGCGACAACGGCTCGGGCCTCTACGCGGCGACCGAGGTCAGCGCGAAACAGCTCGTGGGGCTGCTCGCCGCCGCGCACAAGGACTACCGGATCGGCCCGGATCTGGTGGCGTCGCTCCCGGTGGGCGGCTTCGATGGCACGCTGGCGCGGCGCTGGCACGGCACGCCGGCGCAGGGCCGGGTGCGCGCGAAGACCGGGACGCTCGACAAGGTGACGACCCTCGCGGGCTACATCGCGGTGGATCCGACGCACGTCCTCGGGTTCGCCGTCCTCGTGAACGACATCCCGGCCGGCCAGCGCCGGTTCGTTCGCGAGTTGGTCGACGAGATGGTCGAGATCATGGCCGCGTACCTCGGCGCTCGCTGAGCGAGTTTCGCCGGCATTCGCGAGGACCTCCATTGCTGGCGTCCGGGGTCGGTGGTACCTAGTCGAGCAACTAAAGGAGTCCGCCATGGCCGAGCTCAAGGGCAGCAAGACCCACGCAAATCTCAAGGACGCGTTCGCCGGTGAGTCCCAGGCGAATCGCCGGTATCTCTATTTCGCCAAGGTCGCCGACGTCGAGGGTCAGCCCGACATCGCCGGTCTGTTCCGTGACACCGCGGAGGGCGAGACCGGCCACGCGCACGGTCACCTCGACTTCCTCAAGAAGGTCGGCGACCCCGCGACGGGCGAGCCGATCGGCGCCACCGATCTCAACCTCAAGGCGTCGATCGCCGGCGAGACCTACGAGTACACGCAGATGTACCCGAGCTTCTCCAAGGTCGCCCGAGAGGAAGGCTTCGAGGAGATCGCGGAGTGGTTCGAGACCCTGGCCCGCGCCGAGCGTTCGCACGCCGGCCGGTTCCAGAAGGGCCTCGACTCGCTGAACACCAAGTAAGCGAGTCCGGCGGCGACACCGGCGGGCGCTCGACTGCGAGCGCCCGTTTGGCGTTTCGGGGCGGCGGTTCGGGGCGGCGCGGATCGTAAGCGGGGCAGAAGCCCCCCGTGATCGCGACGGGGCGCTACGATGGCGCCATGCGCGAGATGCAGCCGATGAACCTGGCGGAGATCGAGACGGCGCCGGTCCGCGTCGAACGGCACGCCACCTTCGAGGGCACCCCGCGCGCCCTGTTCGCGCAGCTCGCCGACCCGGCGCGCTGGCTCGACTGGTTCCCGCTGATGTACAGCGCGCGGTGGACGTCGGCACAGACCACCGGGGTCGGCGCGGAGCGCGAGGTCCGGGTGCGCGTGTTCGGTGATTATCGCGAGCGCGTGCTCGCCTGGGATCCCGGCGAGCGCTTCGCCTTCACGATGCTAGCCTCCACCTCGCCGCTCGTCACCCGGATGGCCGAGGACTGGCGGATCACGCGTGACGGCCGGAGCGTCCGCCTCGACTGGATCGTCGGCGCCTATCCGAGCCTGCTCGGGCGCGCGGCGACGCCCGTGCTGCGGCGCGTGCTCGGCGCGCTGTTCACGCGCGGCGGAGGCAAGCTGCGTCGCCTTTTGCGCGAGCATGGTACACAGGTCGCATGAGTCTGGTCCGCCCTATCACCCGGCGGGACATCAAGGGTCCCGCACTCTACGGGCCGATCCGCGATGACTACCGGCATCGCGTGTTCGCGCTCAAGCGTCCTCGGCGCATCGTGGTCGGCGATCGCGTGGCGATCGTGTTCGAGAATCGCCACACGCTGACCCTGCAGATCGAGGAGATGTGTCGCGCCGAGGCGATGACGACCGAGGCGCAGATCGAGGCCGAGATCGAGGTCTACAACGCGCTGATGCCGAGCGAGAGCTCGCTATCGGCGACGCTGTTCATCGAGCTGCCGGCCGACGAGGATCCCTACGTCGCGCTCAAGCAGCTGGTCGGCCTCGACGAGCACGTCCTGCTGCACATCGGGCCGCACGCGATCCGCGCCGCCTTCGAGGAAGGCCGCTCCACCGACGACAAGATCTCCGCGGTGCAGTACACGCGCTACCCGCTGTCCGACGAGGCTCGCGCCGCGCTGATGGTCCCCGGCACGCAGGTCGCGGTCGAGATCGATCATCCGAACTACCGCCACCGGGTCGAGTGCTCGGAGGAGCTGCGCACGTCGCTGGCCAGCGATTATGAGTAGCGCCGGGCGCGGGCTGCTCGCCGTCATGATCATCGGGCTCGGCGGGCTTGGCTGCGGCGCGAGCCCGCGCCAGGGCACCGCCGAGCAGCAGGACTTCGACTGCAAGGAGCGGCTCGTCAGCTACGTCGTCTCCGGGCACATGGCGGCGAGCGAGGTCGGCGTCCAGATGGACTGCGCGGACGGTCCGCGGATCAAGCGCTGGAAGGTCGACAAGCAAGGCGCGCGCGTCGACGACGACCGCGCGCTGACGCCGGCCGAGTTCGACCGCGTGTGGCGCGAGGTCGATGGCACCGGCTGGGTCAACCTCAAGGACTGCGAGAACGGCAGCGGCGGCAAGCGGGACCCGGTCTACGTCTTCGACATCAAGGACGACCAGAACAAGTCCTCGTTCCAGTGCCAGTCGCAGTCGATGCCGTATCCGTACAACGGCCTCGTCGATCCGCTCGACGTCGCCGCGCAGCAGGGCCGCGGCCAGCTCGGCGACGAGCCTGACGAGCTCAAGGCTCTCGACAAGAAGCAGCCCCGGTGAGCACGCCACTCGCGGGCACGACCGCGGTGGTGACCGGCGCGAGTCGCGGCATCGGCCGCGCGATCGCGCTGCGGCTCGCCGCCGCCGGCGCGGAGGTCGCGGTGTGGGCC
>JALZOI010000346.1 GCA_030857245.1 Myxococcota bacterium | reverse complement strand
GCTCGTCGCCGCGGCCGGCGGGGACGCGCGTCGGCTCTACTCGATCCTGGAGGTCGCCGCCGATCTCGCCGCGCGCAGTGCCGCGCCCGATGGCCGGATCCCCGGCGACGGCCCCGACGACGGGCCTCCGCCGGCCGCCACGCTCACCGCCGATCACGTCGCCGAGGCGGCGCAGGGCCGCAACCTCCTCTACGACAAGGCGGGCGACGAGCACTACGGCGTGGTCTCGGTGTTCATCAAGAGCATGCGCGGCTCGGATCCCGACGCCGCGGTCTACTGGATGACGCGCATGATCGAGGCCGGCGAGGATCCGCGCTTCGTGCTGCGGCGCATGGTGATCTTCGCGTCGGAGGACGTCGGCAACGCCGATCCGCAGGCGCTGGTCATCGCGACCGCCGCGCTCCAGGCCTGCGAGCTCGTCGGCCTCCCCGAGGGCGTGCTGCCGCTGACGCAGGCCGTCGTCTACCTCGCGCTCGCACCGAAATCGAATCGCGCGCTCACGACCTACGCCGCCGCCCGCAAGCTCGTGCGCGAGCGCGGCACCCTGCCCGTCCCGGCGCGCTTCCGACCGGGCGCGACCGCCACCGATCGCGCGATGGGCCACGGGCAGAACTACAAGTACCCCCACGACTTCGAGGGCCACTACGTGCCCGAGGACTACCTGCCCGACGCGCTCGTCGGGGAGCAGATCTACGAGCCGTGCGATTCGGGGTTCGAGGCCGAGCTCGGGCGGCGCCGCGCGGCGATCCTCGAGAAGAAGCAGGCCGGGAGCTAGGAGCTGGTCGTGACGAGCTCAGGTCCCATCGGCGCTACGCGAGCCGGATCCAGCGGGCCTTGGCCTGCTCGATCTTGCCGCTGAACACCTGCGGGAAGTGTCGCTGCACGTACGCGAACGCCTGGTTGATCAGCTCCTTGTCCATCTCGGGCGGCACTTCCATGTTCTGGTCGTGCGGGTCGGGACGGATGCCCAGGCGGACAACCTCGGTGAGCCGGAGGACATGCAGGCGGTTCACGAACAGCGCGTGAGCGATCCCGAGGAATAGCTCTTCGGTAGCAGGGTCCAGGGCCATAGGCGGGACGGTTCGTACCACATCCTGCGGACCCCGACCAAGGGCGTTTATTCGCAGGTTTGCGCTGAATCGCGGCGTTTCGGCGCCCGGGTCGATCTGGCGTGCACAGGGTTGCCCGCGCCGGGCATCCAACACCGATGCGGCCGGAGCTCGATCGAGGAAGCAGCGCGACGCTGAAATCGTGCACCCCCGCGACCGATCATCCCTTCCGAGAGGGTCCGCGACGACCTACAGGAAACATCGACTTGTTCGAGACGACGCACCGGCGCTCGCGTTACCACTCAGGTCCACACACCGACGGGGGGCTCTGGTGAACGAACTGCTCGAAGCGTCGCTGCGCTTCCCGACCGTGGTCTTCACCATCGGGCTCGGCATCGCGCTGATCTACTGGCTGTTCGTGCTCGTCGGCGCGCTCGACATCGACGTGCTCGGTGGCGCCGACAGCGGTGACGCGATCACCGGTGGCGCGAAGGGCGCGGCCGAGGGACTCAAGGGCATCAAGCTCGAGGGCTCTGCCGAGGGCGGATTCTGGCAGGTGCTCGGGCTCTGCGTCGTGCCGATCACGATCACGGTGTCGTCGATCCTGCTCGTCGGGTGGTGCGGGTCGCTGCTCGTCATGCACTACGGCGCCGCGGCGTTCGGGATGAAGTGGCTGCCGATGGTCACGCTGCCCGCGATCCTGATCGTCGCCGTGCTCGTCACCAGCATCCTCGTGCGCCCGCTCGCGCCGGTGTTCGCGATCAAGGAAGGCAAGACCAACCGCGACTACGTCGGGCAGACGTGCACGATCAGCACGGGCCACGTCGACGAGGGTTTCGGCCAGGCCGTGATCGTCGACGGCGGGATCCAGCTCGACCTGCCGGTGCGATGCGACCGCACAGGAAACCTCGCACGCGGCGACAAGGCCCTCATCATCGATTTCGATGACGACCGTCAGGCTTACGTCGTCACGCCGACCGCAGATATGCTCACCAGCGACAAGGTTCGGGGCGAGCCTTCGTAACCGCTGCTGCGCGCCTGATCGTTGCTTTCCGTTGTTCGTTCTACTTGGGTGTCGCTTCGTCACAGAGGGAGGAGTCTGGTCATGCAACAGCAAATGGCATTGATGCTCGTCGTCGTCGGGGGCGTGCTCGTCCTTGGCATCCTGATCCTGATCGCGCGCACGTGGCGCCAGGTCGATCAGGGTCGCGCGATGATCGTGAACAAGATGGGCAGCGAGCCCAAGGTGACGTTCACGGGTGCCATCGTGTTGCCGATCGTCAACAAGTCGGAGGTCATGGACCTCTCGGTGAAGACGATCGATGTCTCGCGCCGCGGCAAGGAGGGCCTGATCTGCATGGACAACATCCGCGCGGACATCAAGGTCACGTTCTTCGTCCGCATCAACAAGACGGTCGATGACGTGCTCCGCGTCGCGCAGGAGATCGGCTGCATTCGCGCGTCCCAGCAGTCGACGCTCGAGGAGCTGTTCTCCGCCAAGTTCTCCGAGGCGCTGAAGACCGCCGGCAAGAAGATGGAGTTCGAGCAGCTGTACACGCAGCGCGAGATCTTCAAGGACAAGATCCTCGAGGTCATCGGCAAGGACCTCAACGGCTACGTGCTCAACGACTGCGCGATCGACTACCTCGAGCAGACGCCGATCGAGGTCCTGGACCCGAACAACGTCCTCGACGCGCTCGGCATCCGCAAGATCACCGAGATCACGACGGGCGCTGCGATCGACACCAACCAGCTCAAGCAGAAGGAGCGGATGGAGCTCGGCAAGCAGAACCTGACGTCGGACGAGGCCATCTTCCGGTTCGAGCAGCAGCGCTCCGAGGCCGAGGCGAAGAAGAACAAGGAGATCTCGATCGCGAACGCGCGCGAGGAGAACGAGGCGCACCGGTTCCGCCTCGAGGAAGAGAAGCGCACCCACGTCGATCGCCAGCGCTCGGAAGAGGCCGTCCAGATGGCCGAGCAGGCGAAGCTGCGTGCCGTGCAGGTCTCCGAGCAGGGTCGGATCCGCGAGGTCGAGGTCGAGAAGGTGCGCGTCCAGAAGGCGCATGACCTCGAGGAGGTCGGCCGCACGAAGGAGGTCTCGCTCAACCAGATCGAGATGAACAAGGCGCTCGAGACCGAGAAGCGCGCGATCGCCGACATCATCCGGGCGCGGGTCGCCGTCGACAAGACCGTCGCCGTCGAGGAGGAGGCCATCAAGGACCTCCGCACCGACTCCGAGGCGAAGCGCCACAAGCACGTGACGATCGTCCACGCCGAAGCTGCGGCGCAGGAGCTCTTCATCAAGGATATCAAGCAGGCCGAGGCCGCGCAGCAGGTCGCGACCGCGACGGCGAAGAAGCAGCTCATCCTCGCCGAGGCCTCGATGGAGGCCAGCGACAAGGAAGCCCGCGCCGCGATCCGCCGCAGCGAAGGCACGCAGGCCGAGGCCGCCGCCGAGGGTCTGGCGCACGTCCGCGTCAAGGAAGCCGACGCGATCGCCGTCGAGAAGATCGGCATGGCCGAGGCGCGCGTCCGCGACGCCGGGGTGCAGGTCACCGATCGCGAGGGCACCGTCCTCGCCGAGAACGTGCGGCGCAAGGCGATGGCCGAGGCGAGCGGGCGCGAGGCCGAGGCCGCCGCGATCGAGAAGACCGGCATGGCCGAGGCCGTCAGCCTCCGCGAGCGGCTGCTCGCCGAGGTCACGGCGAAGGATGCCGAGGCCGGAGTCATCGAGAAGCGGATGACCGCCGAGGCGAAGGGCCTCGCCGAGAAGGCGAACGCGATGAAGGCGCTCGACGGCTCGGCGCGCGAGCACGAGGAGTTCCGGCTCCGCCTCGAGAACGAGCGCCAGATCGCGCTCGAGGGCATCAAGGCCCGCGTCGCGATGACCGAGCAGCAGAGCAAGGTCATGGCCCAGGCGATGGGCAACGCCGACATCAAGATCGTCGGCGGCGACGGCCTGTTCTTCGACCGCTTCGTCAAGGCCATCAGCCTCGGCAGCGCGATCGATGGCGTCGTCGAGAGCTCGAGCGTCGTGCGCGGTGCGCTCGGCGACCGGCTGAACGGCAACGGTCACGCGTTGATCGATGACGTCAAGGACATGGTGCGCGCCGCGAGCGCCGGCTCCGAGTCGATCAAGAACCTGACGATCTCGAGCGTCCTCGGCAACCTGATGATCAAGGCCGACGCCAGCACGAAGACCAAGCTGATGGCCCTGCTCGACCAGGCCAAGCAGCTCGGTGTCCACGACGACAAGGTCAGCTGAGCCCGCGGAGGTCGCCATGGCTGCCGATGTCGATGCCGCGCTGACGGGCGGCAATTACGAGGTGCTGCGCGCCCGGCTGGCCGCAGCCGGCGCCGAGCTCGCGAAGCGTGCGGAGGCGTTGAACCTCCGCCGCAAGGCGGTGTTCGGCACGACCGAGCCCCAGCTGGTCGCGACCGAGCGCGTGCGGACCGAGCACAACTGCGCCCCGGTCGACATGGTCGCGGTCGGCGGGCACCTGCTCCTCGGCTACAACGTGTTCCTCGGGCTCAAGGCGGAGACCAAGCTCGGCGACGTGCTCGCCCTGCACCGCTTCGAGCCAGCCACGGCGGGCGCGGCCGACGGCGGCTTCGACACGTCGGTGCTGCCGCAGGATGCGCTCGGCGGGTTCCTCACCGGCGCCGACCTCGAGCGCGACTTCGCGAACCTCTATCGCTACTACCGCGACGCGCGGCTGATCCAGCTCGTCAAGCGGGACACCCAGCTGCTCGCGGTGTTCCAGGCCGGCGCCACCTGGCGCGACATCAAGGTCCTGCGCTGGCGCATCGAGCCGGACGGCCGCATCGTCTACGTCGACGATCGCGGCGATCGCGATCACGCGGCGCTGTTCCCGGCGCCGTACGACTTCGAGTGGCGCGAGGTCACCCGCGACCACCAGGTCTCGGGCAAGCACCCGCACTACAACCTGCTCGACACGCTGTTCGTCGAGTGCGTCGGTGGAGATCTCACGATCAAGGTCGAGGACAACACCGAGACCGGCCAGGGCGTCTACGCCGAGCCGGTCGAGGATCTCAACCAGTCGCTCGATGACGCGCGGATCTTCTTCGCGCCGATCGGGAAGCCGGGCGGCCTCGTGCTGCTCAAGATCCTGCCGTTCCGGGAGACCGTGTGGCGCTACCTCGTGTTCGACACGAGGTCGAAGAAGGTCGTGCGCGCCGACGGCATCGGCGGGGGCTGCCGGTCGCTCCCCGAGGACCACGGCATCATCTTCCCCGGCGGCTTCGTGCTCGTCGGCGGCGACCGCAAGCTGTTCGACGGCGACTACACCGACTACGTGCTCAAGCGCGAGCTCAAGTCTCCGAACGGCGAGGACGTGCTCTACGTCTACCAGCGCGGCCGCGACGGCACGTACGCGCTGTGCCCGTACAACCTGATCGAGAAGACGGTCGCGGCGCCGATCATCTGCCACGGCTACTCGCTGTTCGCCGACGGCCGCATGGTCGTGATGCGCGCCGCGTCGACCGAGCCGACCCGCGTCCACCCGATGCAGGTCTGGCAGACGCCGTTCACGTCGGCCGAGCACGCCGCGAGCGCGCCCACCGATGGCAGCTACCTCGCGAAGGTCGGCAACGCCGATCTCGTGCGCGGCCTCTCCGATGCACTGTCGATCGCGCGGCTCGCCGGTGCCGAGCAGGCGATCCGCACGACGTTCGAGGACATCCTCGGCCTGTCGACGCGCGCCACCGACGCGTACTACTGGCTCGGCCACGCTGACGCCGGCGATCTCAAGACCGCGGTCAGCGACGTCAAGAGCACGGCCAAGCTGATCCTCGACGAGTACGAGAAGGTCGTCGCGCTGGAGGCCGCGGCCCAGCAGGCGCTCCGCGAGACCGAGGCGCTGGTCGCCGACAAGCTGCGCGCCGCCCGCTCCGAGGGCTGGGACCGGATCGACCCGTTCCTCGAGTCGCTCACCGGGCTCCGCGGCCTGCGCGGCCAGCTGATCAGCAAGCAGGAGATCCGGTTCATCGACGTGGCGCGGCTCGCCGAGCTCGAGCGGGAGGTCGCGACCGCGTTCGAGCGCGTGACCACCGACTGCGTCGCCCTGCTCGCGAGGGGCGATGCGTTCGACGAGCTCGTCCGGCGCGCGGACGGTCTGGCAGCGCGGGTCGGCGAGCTGGCGACCGCGGTCGAGACCAAGCCGGTCCGCGAGCAGATCGATCAGGTCGCGATCGGGCTCGACCTGCTCGGCAACGTGATCGGCTCGCTCGAGATCGACGACACCACGCAGCGCACCCTGATCCTCGAGAACATCACCGACGCGTTCGGGCAGGTGAACCGCGCGCGCGCGACGATCCAGGGGCGCTACCGCGAGCTCGCTACCCGGGAAGGCCGCGCGGAGTTCGGGGCGCAGGTCAAGCTGCTCACGCAGAGCGTGGCCTCCGCCCTCGCCCAGTGCGACACCCCGGAGCGCTGCGACCAGGAGCTGACGCGCCTGCTCGTGCAGCTCGAGGATCTCGAGGGCCGGTTCTCCGACATCGACGAGCTGACGGCCGAGCTCGCGACCAAGCGCGAGGAGATCGTCGACGCGGTTGGCGCGCGCAAGCAGCTGCTCGGCGCGGAGCGCCAGCGCCGGGCCGCCAACCTCCAGAAGGCCGCGACGCGCATCCTCGAGGGCGTGGCTCGCCGCGCCGCGGCCCTCGCGACGGGCGACGAGGTCAACGCGTACTTCGCGTCGGATGCGATGGTGTCCAAGCTGCGCGACATCGTCGCGGAGCTCGGTACGCTCGGCGACACGGTCCGCGCCGACGAGCTCGAGGCCAAGCTCAAGGCGGCGCGCCAGGACGCGCTGCGCGGCCAGCGCGATCGCGCCGATCTGTTCGAGGGCGGCGGCGAGCTGATCCGGCTCGGGACGCACCGCTTCACGGTCAACACGCAGCCGCTCGAGCTGATGATCGTCCCGCACGAGGACGGCCTCGCGATCCACCTCGCCGGCACCGACTTCTACGAACCCATCGAGGACGACCGGCTGCTCGCCGCCCGTCACCTGTGGCATCAGGATCTGCCGAGCGAGTCGCCGGCTGTCTATCGGGGCGAGTACCTCGCGGCCTCGGTGCTCGCGGCGGCTGATGCCGGCACCGGCGCGCTGACCCTCGCCGCCCTCCATGCGGCGGTGCTCGAAGGCACGCTCGAGGTCGTGCTCCGTCAGGTCGCGCAGGAGCGCTACGACGAGGGCTACGAGCGAGGGGTCCACGATCATGACGCCGCGAAGATCCTCGAGCGGCTGCTCGCGATGCGCGACGGCGCCGGGCTGCTCTCCTACCCCGCCGGGGCGCGCGCCCTCGCGCTGGTGTTCTGGGGCGCGGCCAACGCCGCCGCCGAGGTCCGCGGCCGCTGGCAGCGCTCGGCGCAGAGCCTCGCCCGCCTCGCCGAGGTGCTCGGTGATCGCGGCGCGCGGACCCACCTCGCCCACGAGATCGCGGGATCGATCCGCGCGTTCGTCGAGCGCGAGCCCGGACTCGTGGCAGCGGG
>JALZOI010000987.1 GCA_030857245.1 Myxococcota bacterium | reverse complement strand
CGATCATAGGCGTGTCGGGTGCAGGCTTCGCGGCGAGATTCGCGCCGTACCGCGTCTACTTCTTGGTCGCGACCGCCGTAGCGCTCGCCGCTGGCTTTTGGTTCGCATATCGCCCGCAGAAGGATGCCTGCGGTTGCGCAGCGCCCAGGAATCGCAGAGCAGCTCGCGTCGGGCTCTGGATTACCGCCGTGATCACCGCGGCGCTAGCGGTCTATCCGATGCTCAGCAGCGGCAACGCCTCGGCAGGCTCCGTCGAAGCTCAGGCCAAGGCGACACTCAAACTCAACGTCATCGGCATGGACTGCGCGGAGTGCACGGGCACCATCGCGAACTCGATCAAGAAGGTCCCCGGCGTCGTGTCCGCGACGGTGGACTTCGATTCCGGGAATGCCGTCGTCCGTTACGACGGTCGTGAGGGCATGGCAGATGCAACGATCGAGGCCGTCGAGAAGGCGGGTTACAAGGCGGAACTGACACGGTGAAGTGCGGCGGACGCTGTTCGCAACGCGACCTGGTCGGTGGCTGGTGGGCGTTCGTGCTGTGGTGCATTCCAACGGCGCTCGTGCTCCTCGGCGTGTTGCTGCCGACTGTGCGTGCGCTTCTCTGGATCCCAGCATTCGCCACCATGGGGATCGCGTGCCTTGTCAACGCGCGCGGCTGCGGCCGGCTGCATTGCTTCGTTACGGGGCCGCTCTTCCTCGGCGCCGCTGTGGCGACTGCGCTCGATGCATTCGCGGTCGCCGCAATCAACTGGCAGCTGATCCTCGTTGCTGCTGCGGTCGGGACGCTGCTCGCGTACAGCCTTGAATGGTTGCGCGGGAAGTATGTCGGAACGGCGGTCCCGTAGGGTCGCATCGCCAGCTGCAACGTCGCCCGGTCGACGTCGCTCACCGAGGTGCTCGCGCAGCATGCGGCAGATGCCGAGAGGCGTTTCAGCACGAACAAGTCGCCTTGTTCCTGGAGTCGGGTCCAGGTCCATGCTGTACACATGACGGACACGAAGCGATTCGACCTGGTCGGGAGGATTTTCATGCGTGTCCTGGTTCTTGCCTTGATTGCGATCGCGTCGTTGGCGTGTGATCCGAATGCTGCCAACCGCACGACGACCCCATCCGAGATGATCCAGTTTCAGCTCGACGGGATGCGCCGCACCGGCGGCGCTCTTTGAATGGGTTGACCCAACGGGGTCGTAGAAGCCCTGGATGGGCTTCCTGAAGTACAGAAGGCGGCGTTCGACGAGAAGACGGAGGTCTTCCGCGTCGAGCTCCAGCCTGGGCGTTCGCTGTCGCGCGAGGCGATCACGAAGGCGGTGCTCGCGCACGGTCAGGAGCGTGGAGAGGACTATCGCATCCGCTGGGACGTCGCGAAGCTCGGGGAGGCGCGCGTCGTCAGCGACGCCGTACCGTTCCGTGCGCCGTTGCTCGCAGGCGGTGAAATCGAGTTCCGCCCGCGACAAGGCCGAGCTGCCGTGGTCGTTTTCTGGGCGAGCTGGTGCAGGCCGTGTATCGACGAGGCACCGCATCTCGAGCGCCTCTACAAGCAGCACGGCACAGAGGTGGAGTTCATTTCGGTCAGCATCGACGAGGCGAGTCAGATCGATGACCTTCACCGTGTCGTTGCGGATCTGAAGATCAGCTACCCGATCGCGCTCGATCCCGGAGGCGAGTCTGTCCTGCCGAAGTACGCGCACGGGGTCGGCATCCCGCTCACGTTCGTCGTCGGGACATATGGCACGATTCGATATACGCAACGAAACTACCAGCCGGGCGACGAGGAGAAGCTTGCACGGGCCATCGAGGGGCTCTCCTCCGTTCGATAGCACTTGCCTTCGAGGGCAGCCGGCGTCCCCAACGGCCGCTCGACGACAACTCGTTGGAGTGGCTCGGTTGGCTGCCGGCGCGTTAACCCGCGAGGAAAACGAACACCGGAAATCGCCGACGATTTCCGACGGCACCAGCGTCGCCGTCCGCGTGGTCGCAGTCGCGGACCAGCGGACCCTTCCAGGCCCGCGAGCCACTGCCACGCCACTGCCACGCCGAGCGCAAAAACGAAGGATCAGGCGGGAGCAGACGGGAACACGACGACGCGCAAGTCAGTGTGGTCATTGCAGGATCGCGAATCAATTGTTGATCTCGATCTGCGCGCGTAGTGTTCGAGTCCCCCCGCTCGAAGCGCTGGTCGCCGACTACCGGCAATGGACGCTGTCGTTCCCGCGGTGGTTGCGCATCCGCTTGCTCCGCGACAAGGCGCTGGTCTCGCAGGTGCTGCTCGTCTTCGTGCGCGTCGTGGCTGGGTATCATCG
>JALZOI010000986.1 GCA_030857245.1 Myxococcota bacterium | reverse complement strand
GGTGCGCGCAGCACCGCGAGCGCCTCGATGGCGGCGCGAGCCGGCGCATCGAGCGTCGCGAGATCCCACGCGCCGGCGCCAAAGCGCACGCGCGCGAACTCGCGGCGGAGTGCGAGGGGGACGCCACGGGTGCGCGAGAACGCCGCCTCGAAACCTTCGGCCTCGCCATAGGCCTCGCCGAGGCTGGCCCACATGATCTGCGCGGCCTCGACATCGAGGCCCTGGAGCTCGAGCTCGGCGATCGAGGAACCGACGGCCGCGGCGAGCGGATCCCGGCCGACCACGAGGATGCGACCGAGCGCGGTCTGCCCGAGCAACAGTGGTGCGAGCAAGCTGGTCGCTTCATCGACGCGGAGGTGCTGGATGTCGTCGATGATGAGGACGCGCGCGGTCTGCGACAGCGTCTGCGCGAGCGAGCCGGGCACGCAGCGCAGCGCGCGTTCGGCGCGAGCCCGCAACGCGGACGCACGATCCCCGGGGTGACACTCGATCAACGTGCACGGCGCGCCGAGGCTCGGCGCGAGCTCGTTGACGAGCCGGGTCTTGCCGGACCCGAGCGCGCCATGCAGGGACACCAGCGGTACGACCGCGAGGTGCTCCTTGAGCTCGGCCAGCTCGTGCTGCCGGCCGGCGAACGGCACCGGACCGATGGGACTCATGGGGTTCGTGATCTTGTGGGTACGTCGCCGCATGGATGGCGAACGGGAGGGCAGCAAGGGTCAAGCCACCCGGGGAAACGATCCCCAATGGGGTCTGCAGACGCAACCTGGCGTTCTGCGGTCGCCGATTGTAGGGAAGCTTCCATTTGGCGGGAGCGCTGATACGTTCTGTCTGCAGTGTCCGCGTCTCGGTGGGAGGTGAACCGGTGACAGCGACCCCAGGTGACCGCGAGCCGGTCAGCCATTCGAAGTCAGGCGACCCCCACTGTCAGCAGGCTCGAGACAGCCAGATCCCAGTCGACCGGCTCGTCCCGCCGCTGCCGCAGCACGCGTTCGATCGCGGGGTAGGCAGCCACCGCGGCATCGAGCGCCCGATCGCGGCCCGCCTGGTACGCGCCCAGCGTGATCAGATCGCGGTGCTCTTCATAGATGGCGAGCCGGGCCCGGACCCGCGCCGCCGCCTCCGCGTGCCGGGGGGCGACGACCCGCCCCATCAACCGCGACGCGCTGGCCACCACGTCGATCGGCGGAAAGTGACCGCGCTGCGCGAGCCGGCGGTCGAGCACGATGTGGCCGTCGAGCAGGCCGCGGACCTCGTCGGCGATCGGCTCGTCGAGATCGTTGCCGGCGACCAGCACGGTGTAGAGCGCGGTGATCACGCCGGCGGGCGTCGCGCCGGCGCGCTCGATGATCCGCGGGAGCAGCGCGAACACGCTCGGCGGATAGCCATGCCGCGCGGGCGGCTCGCCCGCTGACAGCCCGACCTCGCGCTGCGCGCGCGCGACGCGCGTCAGCGAATCGCAGAGTAGCAGCACCGAGGCGCCGCGACGGTCGCGGAACCACTCGGCGATCGCGGTCGCGACGTGGACGGCGCGCAACCGCACGAGCGGCGGCGCGTCGCTCGTCGCGCACACGACGATGGTCCGCGCGCGCGCACTGGCGAGCTCGTCGCCGAGCAGCTCGCCGAGCTCGCGGCCGCGCTCGCCGACCTGACACAGCACGATCACGTCCGCGCTCGCGCCGCGCGCGATCTGCCCGAGCAGCGTCGACTTGCCGACGCCGGCCGCGGCGAACAGCCCCACGCGCTGCCCGCGGCCGAGCGACAGCAACGCATCGATCGCGCGCACCCCCGTCGGCTGCGGTGCGGTGATCGGTGGGCGAGAGAGCGCCGCGGGTGCGGGGCGATCGATCGCCCACACCTCGCCGGTCAGGGCCGGACCGTCATCGACCGGCTGGCCGAGCCCATCGAGCACGCGACCGAGCAGCTCGTCACCGCACCTGATCATCAGCGGTGATCCGGTCCGCCACACGGCGGCGGCAGCCGCGACGCCGGCGAGCTCGCCGAGCGGCATCAGCACCGCCTGCTCGCCGCGGAACCCGATGACCTCGGCAGCGAGCGGGGTCCGATCCCGCCGGTCGATCTTGACGACCTCGCCGAGCGCGACGCCCGGGACGGTCGCGCGGATCACGAGGCCGGTGACCTCGTCGACCGTGCCGGGGGGTGCCGGGGCGTCTGCAGTCGACGCGCCCTGCTCGCTCGTCGCTCGATGCTCGCTCGCGGCGGTGAGGCGCTCGGCCTGCGCCCGCGCATCACCGACCAGGCGCTGCGCGAGCGCGCCGGCATCAGCGAGCAGCCGGTTGGCC
>JALZOI010000985.1 GCA_030857245.1 Myxococcota bacterium | reverse complement strand
GAGCGGCGCGGCGCGGCCGCCAAGGCCGCCAGGGTGCGCCAAGGATCGGTCAAGGGGCACTCCGGTTCGAAAACGATGCCTTCGCGGCCTTTGCGGCCTTGGCGGCCAATCTGCTTCTTGGCTCAGCAGCCGTCGGGCCCGCACGCCGCGCCCTCGGCGAACGGCGCGAGCTTCCCGAGCTCCTGCCAGCCCTGCGCGATGGCGGCAGCGAGGACGTCGGTCGGCTGCGCGCCGGAGACGCCGAGCCGGCCGCCGATCACGAAGAACGGGACGCCCGAGATCCCGTACTCGCGGGCCTGCGCCTCGTCGGCGCGGACCTCCGCGGCATAGCGGTCGGTCGCGAGCACCTCCGCGGCCTCGGGCTCGTCGAGTCCGGCATCGTGCGCGAGCTTGACGAGCACGTCGCGGTCGCCGATCGCCGCGCCCTCCTCGAGGTAGGCGCGCAAGAACCGCTCCTTGACGGCGTCCTGCACGCCGCGCTCGAGCCCGAGGTGGACGAGCCGGTGCGCGTCGAACGTGTTGCCGGGCTGGATCTTCTCGAAGTGGAAGTCGAGCCCGTCGGCGGCCGCGGTCTTCGTCATCTGATCGATCATGCCCTGCGCCTGCGCGGGGCTCGTGCGGTACTTCTTCGCGAGCCGCTCCGCATACGGCACCGTGGTGTCGAGCACGCGCGGCGCGGACGTGTCGAGCTCGAAGGCGCGCCACACGACCTCGATCGTGCCACCCGGCGGGTTGCGCGGCGCCGCCGCCTCGAGCGCCGCCTCGAGCCGGCGCTTGCCGACGTAGCACCACGGGCACGCGATGTCGGACCACACGTCGATGCGCAGCAGGCTCATGCGGGCACCGTACCGCGCAGGGGGGCGCCGTCAACGCGGCACACCAGCGCCCCGGCTGCGCAGCCCTCAGCGCTTCGCGAGGCCCGCGGCGAGCGTCGCCAGGATGGTCGGGTCGGCGTCGATCGCCGCCCCCCATGCCTTCGAGACCTCGAGGTAGCCGGCGTCGTCGAGATCGAACTGCGCGAGCGCCTCGCTCGGCGCGAGCGCGGCGAGATCGCGCAGCAGCGCCACGTAGTCGCTCGCGCGCTCGAGCTTGCTGCCCGGGATGATCACGCGATCGACGAACGCCGCCACCGGCGGTGCGGCCTCGCCGAGCACCACGCCGCCCCGCGCGCGGAACTCCTGATAGAACGCCTCGCGCGTCATCCGGTCGCCGAGGTGCGGGACCCGGTCGCGCGCGAAGTAGGCCTGCTCGCGGATCTCGAGCGCGATCAGCCGGCACAGCACGGCGTCGTGCTCGAGCGCACCGACGGTGTCCGCGAGCATCGCGGTCGCCGCCGCCCGCGCGCGCGCCGTGACCTCGACGTCGTTCTCCGACGCGAACCGGTAGCGGGTCGCGTGCAGCGCGGCCCGGCGCACCGCCCACTCCGGCCCGGGCAGCAGCACGGCGGCGCTCGCGAAGTCACCGGCCTCGAGCAGCGCGTAGACCGGCGAGCGCGGCGCGCCGGCAGCGCCCGGGGTCGGCGGTGGTGGTGGCGTGCGGGTCTTCGCCTTCGCGCGGTCGAGCGTCGCCGCGAAGCCGGCGGTGTTGTCGGGGAGCGGGTTCTGCGTGAGCGCCTGCTGCGCGAGCTTCACCGCCTCCTTGAACCGCCCGAGCCCGATGTACGCGCACGCGAGGTGGTTCCACGCGTTCGTCTTCCACATCACGTCGTCACCGGCGATCCGCAGCAGGTGCTGCGCGATGCGCTCGCACATCACGTAGTCGCCGACCTCGTCGAGCACGCCCGCGAAGGCGTTGAGCTGCGACGCGTCGAACGCCTCCGGATCGAGCTGGTACGCGAGCGCGTACGCGTGGACGGTGCGCGGGTTGTCCATCGCGGTGTACGCGATGCCGCCGTACGTCAGCCACTGATCGGCGCGCACGTACCACCGGCTCGCGTACTCGAGGACGGCCATCGCCTCGGGGACCTTGCCGCTCTGGTAGAGCACGCCCGACAGGATCTGCGTCGCCTGCTCGCGGGTGCCGCGCACGAGGTGGTGGAGGGCGTCGGGGATCTTGCCCTGCTGCGCGAGCGCGAGCCCGAGGTTGCGGTGCGCCTCGCCGTTCTCCGAATCGACGGCGACCGCCCAGCGCCCGAGCTTCTCGGCGCGCGCCGGGTCGCCGTGCTGCAGCGCCTCGAACATGCCGGCCGCGACCTGGTCGAGCTCGAGCGGGATCCCCGGGCCGCTGCGCTGCCACAGCTCGCGCAGCGCGGCGAGCTGCTGATCGCGCCACGTCTCGCCAGCGACCGCGAGCCCGCTCGACAGCAC
>JALZOI010000984.1 GCA_030857245.1 Myxococcota bacterium | reverse complement strand
GCGTACGCGCGCCTGCTCGTGCGGATGGCGCAGCTCCGCGTCGTCGCCGCGCCCGCGCTCGCGGCGCCTCACGCGCTCGATGCCCGGATCGCCGCGGTGCTCGGTGACCCGGCGCGCCCCCGCCTCGGGCTGGTGCACCGGCTGTCGATCCTCGCGTGGGCCGTGCTCGCGCTCGGCGGCGCGCGCACCGCGACCGCGCAGCCCGCGGGCGAGATCTGCCAGTACACGCCGGCGCTCGCCACGGCGATGTACCAGGCATATCCCGACGCCGATGCCGATGGCGACGGCGTGCTGTCGCGTGACGAAGCGTGCGAGTACCAGGCGGAGCTCCGCAAGCGCGCGCCGGCGAGTGCGCCCGACGCGAGCCATGCTGTCGCGACACTCGATCACGCGAGCTTGCTCGCCGAGCCGCTGTGTTGCAATTGCGGTGAGTCTGCGGGACGTTCCGGTCCGCTGACTTCGTCCGAGGACGTGAGTTGCACCCGAGTCGAAGAAGGAGTTACGCGATGAAGAAGCTTGTCCTAGCAACGCTGCTGGCCGCGGTCGCCGCTTGCCAGCCCGACACCAAGAACCTCGAGCGCAAGGTCGATCAGATCCAGCAGGACCAGCGCAAGATCATGGACATGCTCGCGCAGGGTCGCGGGGCTGGCGCCGCCGCCGGTGCCGCCCAGCCGCGCGCACCTCGCCCCGAGCCCGACCGCAGCAAGACCTACTCGGTCCCGGTCGACAACGATCCGTTCGAGGGTCCGGCCGACGCCAAGATCACCGTCGTCAAGGCGTACGACTACGCGTGCCCGTACTGCGAGAAGGTCCGCGGCACGATGACGGACCTCATCAACAAGTACCCGGGCGAGCTCCGCGTCGTCTCGAAGCAGCTCGTCGTCCACCCGCGCAACGCGATGGCCGGCGCGCTCGCGTTCTGCGCCGCCGGCAAGCAGGGCAAGGCGAAGGACATGGATCGCCTGATCTGGGACAAGGGCTTCAACGTCCGCCAGCTGGATCTGTCCGACGTCACGCCCGCCGAGGGTCAGCCCGCCGGTCAGGCGCAGAAGTGCTGGGACACCGCCGAGGGTTGCAAGTACGTCGTGTCGTACGCGCAGGAGCTGCAGCTCGACATGAAGAAGTTCAAGGAAGACATGAAGGCCTGCATGCCGATCGTGCAGAAGGACATGAAGGACCTGCAGTCTCTCGCCGTCAGCGCGACCCCGGCGTTCTTCGTCAACGGTCGCTACATCTCGGGCGCCGTGCCGCTCGAGAACTTCAGCGCCATCATCGACGAGGAGATGAAGAAGGCGAACGAGCGGATCGCCGCCGGGACGCCGAAGGCGCAGTACTACCAGCAGTGGATCGTCGACAAGGGGCTCAAGACCGTCGAGATGCCGAAGCAGTAGGCGCGCCGGGTTGATCACGAGTCGCTCGCCGACTCGATGCGTGAAGAGGCCGCCTGGTGCGGTCTCTTCGCGTTTCCGGGTGCTAGGGTCGGGGCGTGCCCCGGCTGACGCAGAGCAGGCAGCCCCCGGCGGCGATCCCCGAACGCAACTGGGTCAACATCCAGTGGCTCGCGCGGCTGCGGTGGGCGCAGATCGCCGGCCAGGCGCTGACCGTGCTGGTCGGCCAGTTCCTGCTCGACGGTGCGCTGCCGATCACCGCGCTGCTCCTCGTGATCAGCGTGGGGCTCGTCTCGAACCTCATCGTCGAGCTGTACTTCTTCGGGGATCGGCGGCGCGAGGGCGCTCCGACCCGCACCGTCAAGGAGTGGACGATCGCGGTGCTGATGATGCTCGACATCGCGGTGCTGACGGCGCTGCTCTACCTGACCGGCGGGCCGCACAACCCGTTCGGGCTGCTGTACGTCGTGCAGATCGCACTCGCCACCGTGCTGATGCACTCGCGGTGGCCGTGGATCCTCACCGGGCTGTCGTTCATCGGCTTCGGCATCCTGCTGATCAGCCACCGTCCGCTCGCGATCCCGGAGGACGATCGAGCGATCGGCGAGTGGGTCGCGGTCGGTGTGGCTTCCGCCTTCGTCGTCCACTTCCTGCTGCGGATCAGCGCGGCGCTCGCCGAGCGCGACGCCGAGCTCACCCAGGCCCGCGGGCTGTCGGCGCGCCAGGAGCGGCTCGCGTCGCTGGCGACGATGGCGGCGGGTGCAGCCCACGAGCTGTCGACGCCGCTCGGCACGGTCGCGCTCGCGGCGAAGGAGCTCGAGCGCGCGTTGACCAAGGCCGAGCACGAGCCCGGCGCCGAGCCCACGAGCGCCCAGCTCCGCGAGCTGGCGGGCGATGCCCGGCTGATTCGCGAGCAGGTCGGG
>JALZOI010000025.1 GCA_030857245.1 Myxococcota bacterium | reverse complement strand
GGACGATGCGCCGCCCCATCGCGGACACGCGGGCGGGCTCGACGCGCGCGCTGCTCACGCGCAGCGCGCCGCGCTGCTGGAGCGTGCCAGGCAGCTCGCCGCACGACGCGCACCGATCGTGGCAGCCGCGATCGGGGCACCGCCCGCGGCGCTGCCCATGCCGCCCGCGTCCCCGCGCTGGCCGAAGCAGGGCATCGGGGCCCTGCCGGATGCCGGGAAGAACCTGCTGGAGCCCTGCATCCTCGGGCCCGGCGAGCTGTGCGAGCTGCTCGCCGAGCTCGTCACCGACTGCGATGCGGGGGATGCGCTCGCTTGCATGGCCGTCGGTCAGCTGCTCGCCGACACGCCGCCGCGACCGCTGATCGCCAGCGTGTTCTTCCACCAGGCGTGCCGGATCGGTGATGCCGCGGGGTGCGAGCGCGAGGCCGACCTCCGGCCACCGTCCGAGGTGCCGTGCGCGCGGGACCCGTTCGCCTGTAGCTGGCGGGCGTACCGCGCGCGTGATGCGGTGCTGCACGAGCAAGCGTGCTCGCTCGGCGCCGGCGATTCCTGCCTGATCCTCGCCGACCTCTACAAGGCTGACGTCGCACGCGCGCGCGCATACGTCGAGGCCGCGTGTCAGTCGGGCCATCCGATGGCGTGCAGGGAGCTCGGGTTGAGCCTGTCGCCGGAGTGCCGCCCGAGCGAGGATCGCCCGTGCTATCCGCCCGACGCTGCGCAAGCGCGGGCGGCGTTCGAGATCGCCTGCGCCGCGGGCGTCGAGACCGGTGAAGCCTGCGCGCAGCGGCGGTAGGGCCTGCACGGCGAGCGTGCTACAAGCCCCGAATGTTCGATCCTGCCGTGTTCGCCGCGCGACGCGATGCGTACATGGCCGCGCTCGGACCGAAAGCGGTGGCGCTCGTGCGCTCGTTGCCCGAGCGGCTGCGGAACGGCGATGCGTTTCATCCGTTTCGCCAGCACTCGGATCTCTACTACCTGACCGGCTTCGTCGAGCCCGAGACCACGCTGGTGCTGCGACCGGGCGCCGACACCGACCGCGTCGTGATGTTCGTGCGGCCGCGCGATCCGGAGCTGGAGACGTGGGACGGCCGCCGCGCGGGGCTCGAGGGCGCGAAGGAGATCTACGGCGCCGATATCGCGTACGCGTCGCAGGAGCTGCCCGGCAAGCTCGGTGAGCTGATCGGCAACTTCGACGAGCTGCACTACAGCCTCGGCCTCGACAGCGAGGCCGACCTGCTCGTCGCGTCGACGATCCAGCGGCTGCGTCGCACCGAGCGGCGCGGCAAGCGACCGCCCCGCGCCGTCGTCGATCCGCGGGCGGCGCTCCACGAGCTCCGGCTGCACAAGCGTCCCGAGGAGCTCGCGCTGCTGCGCGAGGCATGCGCGATCACGAGCGACGCGCACCTCGCCGCGATGCGCTACGGCCGGCCGGGCGTGTTCGAGCACGAGCTCGAAGCCGTCGTGAACTACGAGTTCCGGCGGCGCGGTGGCAACGGCCCCGGCTACGCCTCGATCATCGGTGCCGGTGAGAACGCGACCATCCTCCACTACACCGAGAACCGCTCGCAGATCGCGGACGGCGAGCTCGTGCTGGTCGATGCCGGCTGCGAGTACGGCCACTACACCTCCGACATCACGCGGACCTGGCCGGCGAGCGGGACATTCACGCCGGCGCAGCGCCGCGTCTACGAGATCGTGCTCGCGGCACAACGGGGTGCGATCGAGCTCGCGGTCGCCGGCACGCCGGTCGACCAGCTCCACCACCACTGCATCCGCGCGCTGACCGCGGGCATGATCGAGCTCGGCCTCCTCGAAGGGCCGGTGGAGGCGCGCGTCCAGGACGGCACGTACCGCCAGTTCTACATGCACGGCACCGTTCACTGGCTCGGCCTCGACGTCCACGACGTCGGTGCGTACACGCGCGACGGCGCGTCGCGCCCCCTCGAACCCGGCATGGTGATCACGGTCGAGCCCGGCCTCTACATCGCGCGCGATGCGCCGAACGCCCCCGCCGAGCTCCGTGGCATCGGCATCCGCATCGAGGACGACGTCGCGATCACCGAGGGACGCCCCGAGGTGCTGACCGCCGCGTGCCCGAAGGGGGTCGCCGAGATCGAGGCGGCCTGCCGCCGCGGGACGTAGCCAGGTTCCCAGGCGCGATGCACGTGCACCTGCACGACGTGGCCCCGCAGTCACAGCACCATCGTCCGGCCGGCACGACGAGCGGGGGACCGGGCTCCAGGCATCCCACCGCCACCCCCAGCGTCCGGGGCTAACCCCGCGATCCGACGTCGGCGCGGAACGCGCTGCACATGATGTGCAAGCCCGCGCAACCAGCTGCACGAGCTCGTGATTTCGTCGATCCCGGCGGCGCTGAGGGCACCCGATCGGAGTGGCACATTCTGTGATGATTGCTGCACGTCATGAGACTCAGCAGCATCGTGGTCGGCGCCGCTCTCCTGACGCTCCCTGCGATCGCCGCTGCCGAGCAGCGCCCCGGCGCGGTGAAGCCGAGCGGGACCGCGGCGACCTACGACTTCGTGGTCGGCACCCCGACCATCGACGCGCTGCAGTTCGCCCGGCAGGTCCTCCCGCCCTCCACCACCCCGGCCGCGCCGAGCACCGGCACGGTCTCGCTCGCGCAGAGCCGCATCGTCTACCTCAACAAGAACGGCATCACGGTCACGCCGGGCACCAACGACGCGCGCACCAACCGCTCGACGATCGCCAGCGCGTCCACGACGATCGCGCCGTGGAACGTCAGCGCGACCACGTGGGCCGCGACGGTCTCCTGCATGAAGGAGCTGTTCGCGCCGTTCGACATCCAGATCGTCGAGGCGAACCCGGGCAACGTGCCGCACATCGAGGCCGTGTTCGGCGGCTCGCCCGGCCAGCTCGGGCTCCCGGCGGGCGTCGCCGGCGTGTCCCCGTTCACCACCGATTGCTCGGTGATCGAGAACTCGATCGTCTACACGTTCACCAACGTCATCCCCGCCGACGCGCGGCTCGCCTGCGAGATCCAGGCGCAGGAGGTCGCGCACAGCTTCGGCCTCGACCACCAGCTGCTCGCGTCAGACCCGATGACGTACCTCCCCTACAACGCGAACCGCTCCTTCAAGAACCAGCTCGTCGACTGCGGCGAGGACACGGTCCGCCCGTGTGGCATCAACGGCTCGGTCTGCCGCAACAAGCAGAACTCGGTCGCGCTGCTCACCGAGCGGCTTGGCGCCAAGGGCGCCCCCGGTGACGCCGTCGCGCCGGTCGTCGGCATCACGTCGCCGGCGAACAACGCGACCGTGCCGCCCGGCTTCCAGATCACCGCGAGCGTGACCGACAACGTCGCCGTCACGATGGCCTCGGTCTACATCGACGGCGTGGCCGCGGGCTCCACGAACGAGGCGCCCTACACGTTCACGACGCCGACGACGCTCGCCGAGGGTGTCCACACCATCAAGCTCGAGGCGACCGACGGCACCAACACGAAGACCACCGAGATCACCGTCACCGTCAAGCTTGGCGCCGCGCCTCCGGGTACCGGCGGCGGCGGCGGGAATGGCGATGGCACCGGCGGTGGCGACGGTGACGGCGACATCACCGGTGGCTGCTCGACCGGCGGCGGCGGGGCGAGCCTGCTCCTCGGCCTCGCGCTCGTCGGGCTCGTCGCGCGGCGCCGCCGCCGCGGGTAGGCACGCTGCGGCGTCTGCGACCCAACGCGCTGACCTGCCTACGTACAGCCCTCACCGGGGTGGCCGATCCACCTCGTCATGGTCCTGCGGTTCGCCACGTGCTGTGTCCTCCTCGGCGCGTCGGCGCGGATCGCTGCGGCTGGCACCACCGGCGCGCCCGACCTCGACGTGGCCCTCACCGCCGATGGCCTCCAGCTCGCCCGCCAGGCGGTCGAGGTCGCGGCCGCGCCCGGCACCACCGGCGTCCGCGCCCGCAGCCGGATCATCTACCTCAACCGCCACGGCGTGACGGTGTCCCCCGGCGCGAACGACTCCCGCATCGACCGCTCCTCGGTGGCCCAGCAGCAGGCGACGATCGCGCCGTGGACCGTCGACGAGCCGACCTGGACCGCGACCGTGGCGTGCCTGCAGCGGATCTTCGCGCGCTATGATTTCACCTTCACGGAGACCGACCCCGGCGACCTCCCGCACCTCGAGGCGGTGTTCGGCGGTGCGCCCGCCCAGCTCGGGCTGCCCCCAAGAGTCGCCGGCGTGTCGCCGTTCTCGACGACGTGCGCGATCGTCGAGTACTCGATGGTGTTCACGTTCACCGACATCGCTCCCAGCAACGCGCAGCGGATCTGCGAGATCCAGGCGCAGGAGATCGCGCACAGCTACGGGCTCGACCACGAGCTCCTCGCGGCGGACCCGATGAGCTACCTGAGCTACCACGGCCAGCGCGCCTTCCAGGATCAGCTCGCCGCGTGTGGCGAGACCTCGGCGCGGCCGTGCGGCGTCGGTGGGTCGGTGTGCTGGGAGAAGCAGAACTCGCACGCGCTGCTGCTCGAGCGCGTCGGTGCGGCGGGCACCGGCGACATCGACGCCCCGGTCGTCGCGATCACCTCGCCGCGCGACGGCGCGACCGTCGCGGCCGGCTTCGTCGTCGAGGTCACCGCGACCGACGACATCGCGGTGACCGGCGCGACCCTCTCGATCGACGGCGCGAGCATCGCGGCGCTCGAGGCAGCCCCCTGGCGGTTCACCACGCCCGCGACGCTGGCGGCGGGCCGGCACGTCATCCGCGTCACCGCGACCGACGGCACCAACGTCCAGACCACCGAGCTGACGGTCACCATCGACGGACCGGCCCGCGCCGGCGAGGCTCCGGCGGACGACGCCCCCGAGGGCTTCGGCTGCGCGGTCGGCGGTGCGCCCGCGAGCCTGCTGCTCGGCCTCGCCGCCCTCGCCCTCGCGCTCGGCCGGCGTCGCGAACGGTCCGGCCGGGACCCCGGCGGCCGCGCGGTTTTTCGGCTATAGAGCGCCGTGCTCACCGGCAAGCAACGACGACACCTCCGCGCCCTCGCCCACGACCTGCGCCCCCTCGTGCAGATCGGCAAGGACGGCATCGATGACGGGCTCGTCGCGGCGATCGATCGGGCGCTCACCGATCACGAGCTGATCAAGATCAAGGTCGGCGACGCCGCCGGCGTGGACCGTCACGACGCAGCCGCGGATCTCGCGACCAGGACCCACAGCGAGATCGCCCAGGTCCTCGGTCACACCGTGCTGCTGTACCGGCCGCATCCCGAGGAGCCCACGATCGTGCTGCCCCCGGCTGCGGGGTAGCTCGGTCCGCGACGGCGCTCAGAAGCCGACGTTCGTGCCGAGCTCGAACAGCACGAAGTCGGTGAACTTCGCGTCGCCGTTCTTGAACAGCCGGATCGCGCCCGCGAGCTTCGCGTCGTGCGCGAACGCGTAGTAGTTCGCGCCGATCGAGATCTCCTGCTGATCACGCGCGCCGGTCATCCGGTCGTCGATCAGCGCGTAGCGCGCGGCGACCTGGAAGTGCTTGGGCTTGATCATGTAGCCGGCCTGCAGGTGGAAGCCGACGAGCGCGAGCTCGGCATCGAGCACGCCCGCGCCGGTCTGTTCCGTCATCGCGTAGAGGCTGCCGGTCGTCGAGAAGCCGGCAGCCTTGACGACGTAGTCGAGCTCGACTTTCTGGTTCGACGCGTCGTCCTCGTCGTAGTCACCCTCGAGCCATGCGCTCGCGCCGACCCCGAACCGCAGCGGACCGCCCTCGAGATCCGCCTCGGTGTAGCCCTTGATGCCGTTGCGGTTGATGCCGATGCGCCCGACGATCGCCGGCTTGAACTGCGTCGGCACGTTCGTGAAGCCCCCGCTCACGAGCTCGCCCTCGCCGGTCAGCGGATCCACCTCGACGTCGCCGGACAGCGTCGAACGATCGGCCTGGAACCCGTTGAACACGCCGATCGTCCACTCGAGGTCCGGCGACCTCTCGTAGTCGTTGCGGAGCGCGATGCCGATGTCGCGACCGGCGCCGAACGCGCGGTCGGTGATCGCGCGATCGGAGAGCTCCTGGCGACCGCTCGACGTGATCTGCTGGCGCGAGAACGGGCGCTTCCACTGGCCGACACGCAGCCACACCTCGTCCGCGAGCTCGACGTCAAACAGGAAGTCCTTCAGCGTGACGAAGCCCCGCCCGAAGTCGACCTGGAACTTGTAGGCGAGTGCCCTCGAGTGGACGTGGCCGTCGAGGGTCAGCCGGGCCCGCCGGATCTCGAACCCGGTGCGGACGTCCACCGGCGCGCTCGTGCGGGTCAGCGTGTAGAACGGCTGGACGCGCCCGCCGAACTTGATCGAGTAGTTGCCGTCGGCGCTCACCACCTCGACCGCCTTGCTCGGCGGCTTCGGCGGCGCCGGGGACGCGGCGGCCAGATCGGACATCGGCTCCACCGGTGCGGTCACCGGCGCTGCCTCGGTCGCCGCGACCGGCGCGCCATCCTCCGCCGCGGGATCGACCGGCGCGGGTTGCGCTGCCGCCGTCGTCGCGACGGCCACCAGAGCGAGGGATGACAGCAGTGAGATGATGTTTCGCATCGCGTCGCAGGAGATACCCCGGCGGTGACGATCCCGTGACGACGTTGCGACACATGACGACGTGGCGCCCCGCGAGATGATCTCGGCCGACGTCACCCGAGCACCTCCGTGCCGTCACCCCCGCGTCACGGACGGCGTGCTAAGGCTTGCTCATGCTCGTACTGGTCATCGAGGACGAGGTCGATCTCGCGACGACCGTCGAGTACAACCTGCGATCCGAAGGGTTCCAGGTTCGCCTCGCCCACTCGGGACGCGACGGGCTCGCGAGCGCGACGGCCGAGCCCCTCCCCGACGTCATCATCCTCGACCTGATGCTGCCCGATCTCTCGGGCACCGAGATCTGTCGACGGCTGCGCGACCAGGAGCGCACGCGCGACATCCCCGTGATCATGTGCACGGCGAAGGGCGAGGAGATCGACCGCGTCGTCGGCTTCGAGGTCGGCGCCGACGACTACATCGTCAAGCCGTTCAGCGTGCGCGAGATGATCCTGCGGATCCGCGCGCTGCTCCGCCGCGTCGACTCCACGCGTCGCGTCGAGGGCGAGACCTCGCTGATCCGGTTCGGTCGCCTCAAGATCGATCGCGACGCCCATCGCGCGTGGGTCGACGAGGCCGAGATCGCGCTGACCGCGCTCGAGTTCCGGCTGCTGCACCAGTTCATGTCGCGCCGTGGCCGCGTCCAGACCCGGGACACCCTGCTCTCCGACGTGTGGGGCATCGAGGCCGACGTCACGACGCGGACCGTGGACACCCACGTCAAGCGCCTGCGCGAGAAGCTCGGCGAGGCGGGCGCGTACATCGAGACCCTGCGCGGCGTTGGCTATCGCTTCAAGGACGCACCCGACGAGGCGGCATGATCCGGCGCGCGCGCTTCCGACTCCTCGGGATCGCGCTCGCCGCTGCGGCGGTCACCGGTGTGGTGTGCGACGTCGTCGTGGGGATCAACTACGCCGACCTCGCATCGCTCGCCGCGGTCGCGCCGCTGGGCGCCGCGGTGGCGGCCTTCGTGATCGCCGGGGTGACCGGGTGGCTCGTCCTTGGCGCTGCCCGCTCGTCGATGCGCGACCTCGCGGCGTCGACCCGCGATGTCGTCCGTGACACCAGCCGGCGCGTGCCGCAGCTCCACGCCGATCCGCGGGACGAGCTGCGCGAGCTCGCCGAGTGGGTGAACTTCCTCGCCGAGGACGCCGAGCGCAGCCACCGCGCCCTCGCCCGCGAGCGCGTGCTGCTCGCGGCGGTCGCGGACGGCCTCAACCAGGGCGTCATCGCGGTCGACGCCGATCACAAGATCGAGCTGCTCAACGACGCCGCGCGCAAGATGCTCGGCGTCTCGAGCTCCCCCGTCGGCGAGCCGCTGATCGAGTTCGTCCGCGTTCCCGAGCTGTTCGAGCTGCTCGCCAGCGATGAGGCCGCGACCGCGGAGGTCCAGCTCGTCGGCGCCTCGCGCACGCTGATCAAGGTCGCGCCCAAGTGGGGCGGCGATGGCCGCGTGCTCCTCCTCGAGGACGTCACCGCGATGCGCCGGCTCGAGAACGTGCGGCGCGACTTCGTGGCCAACGTCTCCCACGAGCTGCGCACGCCGGTCGCGGTGATCCGCGCCAATGCCGAGACGCTGCTCGCCGGCGCCAAGGACGACCCGGTGATGGGGCCCAAGCTGATCGACGGCCTCCACCGCAACGCCGAGCGGCTCGCGCGGATCCTCGCCGACCTGCTCGACCTGTCCCGGCTGGAAGCGGGCCAGTACCGCCTCGAGATCGGGCGCGTGCGCGTGCAGAGCGCCGTCGAGCAGGCCCTCACCGCGGTGGAGACCAAGGCTGCCTCCCGCGGCGTCACCGTCACGGTCGCCGTCCCCCCGGATCTCCAGGTCCACGCCGACGCCAAGGCACTCGACCAGATCCTGGTGAACCTCCTCGACAACGCCGTCAAGTACACGCGGCCCGAGGGCCACGTCTGGATCGACGCGAAGATCGAGGCGGACTCGTTGCGCATCGAGGTCCGCGACGACGGCCCCGGCATCGCCGACAAGCACCGCCAGCGCGTGTTCGAGCGGTTCTACCGGCTCGATCCGAGCCGCGCCCGGGACGCCGGCGGCACCGGCCTGGGGCTCTCGATCGTCAAGCACCTCGTCCAGAGCATGGGTGGCGAGGTCGGCGTCGAGCCCAACCGCCCGCAGGGCAGCATCTTCTGGCTCCGATTACCGCTCTGAGGCATGGGCGGGTAGCATGTGACCGTGACCGCCCATACCAGCAAGGACTTCGAGCAGGAGCTCCGCACCCTCCGGGAACGGCTCGCGACGATGGGCGAGCGAGCCGCGCAGCAGATCACGAGCGCCATGAAGGCGCTCGACGAGCGCGATGACGATCTCGCGCGCGCCGTGATCGAGCGTGACGCCGAGATCGACAAGGACGAGAATGACGTCGACGAGCTCGCGCTCCAGATCCTCGCCACGCGGCAGCCCGTGGCCTCCGACCTCCGCTTCATCACGATGTCCCTGAAGTTCGTCGTCGATCTCGAGCGGATCGGCGATCTCGCGACCGGCATCGCGAAGCGCGCGCTCGAGCTTAACCGGCTCCCGCCGCTCGACTCACGGATCGATCTGCAGCGGCTCGCGAACCTCGCGCAGAAGAACCTGCACGCGGCCCTCGACTCCTTCGTGAAGAAGGACGCCGACAAGGCGACGACCGTGATCAGCGCCGATCACGAGATCGACAAGCTCAACGCCAGCCTGTTCGCGGAGCTGCTCGCGCAGGTCGTCACCGATCCGGCGACCGTGACCCGGGTGCTGCCGTTGACCTCGGTGTGCCGCTACCTCGAGCGGATCGGGGACCACGTCAAGAACCTCGCGGAGGAGGTCGTCTACATGGTCAAGGCCATGGACGTCCGCCACCGCCCGCTGCCGAAGCGAAACTGAGCGTCGCCCGTCGGGGCCCTCGACCAGGCGAACTGGCCGAAACCACAGCTCGGCAAACCCAGGCGATCCCGGGTCCGTCACCGTCCTGCCACATGGGCTCCGTCGATGCGTCACGGAGGGTCGCTACGGTGCGGGCATCCCCATGGACAGCCTCGCGACGACCAAGTCCCGTAAGCGACCGGAGCGACCGGCGACCTCCTGGCTCATCACCGCGCTCGCGGTGACCGGCCTGATCACCGCGTGCGGCAAGAAGGACGACACCGGCACGGGTGGCGCGACCGGCAGCGGTGCGCCGCGCACGGGCGGCTCGGTGACGCTGAACGCGAGCGGCGCCACGTTCCAGCAGGCCGCGCAGGAGGTCACGATCGAGGCCTTCACGAAGGCGAACAAGGGCACCAAGATCAACTACGGCGCCGGCGGCTCGGGCAAGGGACGCCAGGACTTCGCCGACCAGGTCGTCGACTACGCCTGCAGCGACGCGCCCTACAAGGAAGCGGATCTCGGCAAGCTCGGAGGTCGCGAGTTCTTCTACATCCCGAACGTGCTCGGTGCGATCACCGTCAGCTACAACCTCGCGGGCGTCGAGGGGCTGCAGCTCTCGGCCGAGACGCTCGCGAGGATCTTCCAGCGCGCGGTCACGAAGTGGAATGACCCCGCGATCGCCGCGGACAATCCGGGCGTCAAGCTCCCCGACACCGCCATCGTCGTCGCGCGCCGCTCGGACGGCTCGGGCACGACCGAGAACTTCACGAAGTACCTCGAGCTCGCCGCGCCCGCCGGGTGGAAGCTCAAGAGCGGCTCCACGGTCGAGTGGCCCGCCGACACGCAGGCCGGCAACGGCAACGGCGGCGTCGCGCAGATCGTCAAGTCCACGAAGGGCGCCGTCGGCTACGTCGACCTGTCGGACGCGAAGGCGTCCGGGCTGAAGTTCGCCAGGATCAAGAACAAGGCCGGCACGTATGTCGAGCCGACGGCCGCGGGCGTCACCGCCGCCGGCGAGGGCATCGAGGTCAAGGACAACCTGATCTTCAGCGCGCTCGATGCGGCGGGTCCCGCGGCCTATCCGATCACCGCCCAGAGCTGGTGCATGGTCTACTCCACGCAGCCCGACAAGGCGAAGGGCGAGGCCCTCAAGGCGTACTTCAAGTTCATGGTCACCGACGCGCAGGCACTGCTCCCCGAGATCGACTTCGCGCCGATCCCGAAGAGCCTGCAGGACAAGGCGCTCGCGCAGATCGAGAAGATCACCGTTCCTTGAGACCGCTCGCTCCCCGAGACGTCATGCAGCTGTTCGACCTTCGCGCACGCACCCAGCACGCCGACCGGGCCTTCCGGTGGCTCGCGATCGCCGCGGCGATGGTCGTGCTGGTCGTGCTCGGCCTGATCGCCGCGACGATGACCCATCGCGCGCTCCCCGTGTTCGAGCGGATGGGGCTCGAGTTCTTCACGTCGAGCCGGTGGTCGGCGCCCGAGGGCATCTTCGGCGCGCTGCCGTTCATCTTCGGGACGCTCTACACGGCGCTGATCGCGATCGCGATCGCGGTGCCCGTCAGCATCGGGGTCGCGCTGTTCGTGACCCAGGTCGCACCGCCCGGGCTCAAGAAGCCGCTCGTCTACATGATCGACCTGCTCGCGGTCGTGCCGTCGGTCGTCTTCGGCCTGTGGGGCGTGCTCGTGCTGTCGACCTACTTCGGCCTCGGCCGCTCGTTCCTGACCGCGGGCGTGATCCTCGCCATCATGATCACGCCGATCATCACGTCGCTCGCGCGCGAGGTCATCGAGACCACGCCGACGACTGACAAGGAAGCGGCGCTCGCGCTCGGCGCCACGCGCTGGGAGATGATCACCGCCGCCGTGCTGCCGCACAGCAAGGGCGGGCTCGTCGGCGCGGTGATGCTCGGCCTCGGCCGCGCGATGGGCGAGACCATCGCGGCCGCGCTCGTCATCGGCTCGGCGCTCGGCCAGATCACCGCGAACCCGTTCGCGTCGGGCAACTCGATGCCGGCCGTGATCGCCAACGAGTGGGGCGAGGCCGACGAGCTCCACAAGTCGGCGCTGATCGCGCTGGCCGTCACGCTGTTCGTCATCACGATCGTCGTCAACCTGGTCGCCAGCGCGATCGTGCAGCGCTCGATGCGCCGGAGCCGCGGATCATGATCCCGGGCACGCTGCAGGCCGGCGACCTCCGCGCGAAGCGGACGACGCGGACGATGCACAGCGCGGTGATGACCAGCCTGATGCTGCTGGCGCTCGTGCTCGTCGCGATCCCGCTGATCGCCGTGCTGTGGTCGGTGATCTCGCGCGGCGCGAACGTCGCTTTCTCGGCGTTCCCGGCCTTCTTCACCGACGACATCCCGGTGATCTCACGGCGCGCGGGCCCGGGCATGGGGCCGGCGATCGTCGGCACGCTGCTCGTCACCGGCGGAGCCACCGCGCTCGCCGTGCCGTTCGGCATCCTCGGCGCCGTCTACCTCCACGAGTACGGTGGCGTCAGCAAGTTCGCGCAGGCGGTGCGGTTCCTCTCCACGGTGATGACCGGCGTGCCCTCGATCGTCATGGGCCTGTTCATCTACATCATGTGGACGATGAAGTTCGGCTACTCCGCATTCGGTGGCTCGCTCGCCCTCGCCTGCCTGATGCTGCCCGTCGTGATCGGCTCGACCGAGCAGATGCTGCGGCTCGTCCCGGCGCACCTGCGCGAGGCGTCGTACGCGCTCGGCGCCACGAAGAGCCGCACGATCCTGACCGTCGCGCTGCCCGCCGCGCTGCCCGGCATCGTCTCGGGGTGCCTGCTCGCGATCGCCCGCGCCGCGGGCGAGACCGCGCCCTTGCTGTTCGCCGTGGGTGCCGCCCACACGGTCAACCCGAGCCTGTTCTCCGGTGCGAACACGGCCCTGTCGGTGCAGATCTTCGGCAACGCGACGTCGTCCTTCGCGGCCGCCCAGGATCGTGCCTGGGGCGCCGCGCTGACCCTTGTCCTGCTCACCTTCCTCCTCACGCTCGTCGCTCGGGCCTTCACGGCCCGCTTCGCACTGAAGAGGTGATGTCGATGCCGCTGGAGGATCCCATGGCCACCGCCGAGCTCAGCCCCCCCACCCGGACGAGCAGCAGCCCGTTGCAGCTCGATCGCCGTGCCGCCTCCACCGTCGCCGACACGCCCGTCGTGTTCAACCTCACCGACGTCGAGGTGTTCTACGGCAACTTCCGCGCCGTCCGCGGCGTGTCGATGCAGGTCCACGCCAACCAGATCACCGCGTTCATCGGCCCGTCAGGCTGCGGCAAGACGACGATGCTGCGCGCGTTCAACCGGATGCACGACGTCATCCCGGGCGCGCGGGTCGCGGGCAAGCTCGAGTACCACGGCGTCGATCTCTACGGACCCGACGTCTCGGCCACCGAGGTGCGCCGCCGGATCGGCATGGTGTTCCAGAAGCCGAACCCGTTCCCGAAGAGCATCTACGACAACGTCGCGTTCGGGCCGCGCGTCAACGGCATCACCAACAAGCTGAAGCTCGACGCGATCGTCGAGAAGTCGCTGCGCTCCGCGGCGCTGTGGGACGAGGTCAAGGACCGGCTCTCGCACTCGGCCCTCGGGATGTCGGGTGGGCAGCAGCAGCGCCTGTGCATCGCACGCACGATCGCGGTCGAGCCCGATGTCGTGCTGATGGACGAGCCGTGCAGCGCGCTCGATCCGATCGCGACCGCGCGCATCGAGGAGCTGATGCGCACGCTCAAAAGCCGCTTCACGATCGTGATCGTCACGCACAACATGCAACAGGCCGCGCGGGTCAGCGATCGCACGGCGTTCTTCACCGCCGAGCTCGACTCCAAGAACGACCAGCGCACCGGCATCCTCGTCGAGTACGACCTGACCTCGAAGATCTTCTCGAACCCCGCCGACGAGCGCACCGAGAACTACATCACCGGGCGCTTCGGCTAGCGAGACCGCGAAGGCAGAGCCAGACGGGTCGCCAAGCGCGCCGAGGGCGCCAAGTGCGCAAATTCCCCGCCTTTTTTGATCCTTGGCGGCCATGGCGCCCTTGGCGACCCGTACAGGGCCGCCGTTCGCCCTGTAAGGGACGGCCCGCTGCGGCGTTTCAGGAGGGTTCGCGGCGGCCGCGCCCGATCGACACGGTGTTCCTGCGGAGCACAGGTGTCTGGTCCGCGCGGCCGTCGCCCTTTTTCCTGCCGGAGGCCTGTCCGTGATGCGTCACGCTCGATCCCTCGCTCTCGTCCTCATCGCCGCGTGCAGCGGCAGCAGCAAGGTCAACCGCTCGCCGGGTGACGGGCACTCGTACCCGAACGCGAGCCGCATGGCGATCGAGGCCAGGCCCCCGTCGGCCGGAGCGATCGCGGTGGCGCCCGGGAGCACCGAGGGTGACACCCACGTCAGCCACGGTGTCAATCCGTGGGTCGAGACCTCGCGCGACGCGCTCTCGACGTTCGCGGCGGATGTCGACACGGCGTCGTACACCTACGCGCGGCGGACGCTGCTCGGCAATGCGCTGCCGCCGCCGGCGAGCGTTCGCGTCGAGGAGTTCGTCAACTACTTCAAGTACGGCTTCCCGCAGCCGCTGCCGGGCTCGCCGTTCTCCGTCGTGATGGACGCCGCCCCGTCGCCGCTCGCTCCGCGCAACCACATCCTGCGCGTCGGCATCGCGACGCCCACGAAGTCCGCCGCGGATCGCAAGACCGCGAATCTCGTGTTCCTCGTCGACGTCTCCGGATCGATGCACAGCGCCGACAAGCTCGGGCTCGCGAAGCAGGCGCTCGGGATCCTGGTCGGCCAGCTTCGCGAGAGCGACACGGTCTCGCTCGTCACGTACGCCGGCGCGACCCGCGTCGTGCTGCCGGCCACCAGCGTCGAGCACCGCACCAAGATCCTCGCCGCGATCGACCAGCTCTCGGCGAGCGGCTCGACGGCCATGGGCACCGGCCTCGACCTCGCCTACGACCAGGCGATGAAGAGCATGCGGCCGGGCACGATCTCGCGCGTCATCGTGCTCTCCGATGGGGACACGAACGTCGGGCCGACGAGCCACCAGGCGATCCTCGACATCATCGGCAGCCGCGTGCAGGCGGGCGTCACGCTGTCGACGATCGGCTTCGGCATGGGCAACTACCGCGCCGAGCTGATGGAGCAGCTCGGCGATCGCGGCAACGGCAACAACTACTACATCGACTCGCTCGCCGCAGCGCAGCAGCTGTTCACGAGCAACCTCGTGTCGGTGCTCGAGGTCGCGGCCAAGGACGCGAAGCTCCAGGTCGAGTTCGACCCCGCGATGGTCGCGCGGTACCGCCTGCTCGGTTACGAGAATCGCGACATCGCGGACGCCGACTTCCGCAAGGACGGCGTCGACGCCGGCGAGATCGGCGCCGGCCACCAGGTCACGGCGATGTACGAAGTGCAGCTGACCCCGCAGGCCGCCGCGCAGCCGGGCCCGCTCGCGATGGTGCGGATCCGCCACAAGGCTCCGGAGGGCCGCGAGGCCACCGAGAGCACGTTCGCGATGACCGGCGCGCCTGCCGGCTCGTTCGACGCGGCGTCCGCCGACTTCAAGTTCGCGTTCACGGTCGCGTCGTTCGCGGATCTCCTGCGCGGCGCCGAGGACGCGCAGGGCTGGTCGCTCGACCGCATGGAGACCGTCGCGCGCGCCACCGCCGGTGACGACGCAGCTCGCCGCGAGCTGGTCGGGCTGATCGCAAAGGCCCGCACGCTCCGCGGGACGCCGACGACGGTCGCTCGCTAGGACACGCGACCGGGTCGCACCTTGGGTGGTTTGTTGTCGGCGGACCACGACAAAGATCCGACGACAAGGTGCAGACCGTTGTCAGGGATGGCGCGTCGCAGGGGGCTCACCTCCAGGAGATCCCATGCGCCGCCAGACCCTGACGTCCCTGCTGCTCGGAACCACCCTGCTCACCGCTGCTTGCTCCAAGAAGGAGGATCTCGCCACCAGCACCCAGGCGACGTCCCCGCAGGAGGCTCGAGGCGCACGGGAGCCCGGCGCGGCCGGCAGCGCGGCGCTGGCATCCGACCAGCCGATGGACGTCACCAAGATGACTGCCACGGCGGCGCCATCGCCCCAACGGGTGGCGAGCGATGGCAAGGAAGCCAAGCCGAGGGGCGCGTCCACCGGGGTCGCACGTGGCAGGGGCACGATGATCCGGGGCGATCGCGAGGGGGGCGAGGGCTCCAAGAACCACGGCCAGAACCCGTGGACCAGCACCGATCGAGACCGGCTGTCCACGTTCGCCGCCGACGTCGACACCGCGTCCTACACGCTGGCGCGCCGCACGCTGACCGAGGGTGCACTCCCGGTCCACGCGGCGGTGCGCGTCGAGGAGTTCGTGAACTACTTCGACTACGCATTCCCCGCACCGACCGCGGGCACGCCGTTCGCCGTCCTCATGCAAGCCGCGCCGTCGCCGGTCAATCCGGCGCGCCACATCCTGCGGGTCGGGGTTGGCACGAAGGCGAAGGCCGCGCACGAGCGCAAGCCGGCGAACCTGGTGTTCCTCGTCGACGTCTCGGGCTCGATGTCGGGACCCGATCGGCTCGAGCTCGCGAAGCAGTCGCTGCGCATCCTGACGCAGAACCTCGACGAGCACGACACGGTGTCGCTCGTCACGTACGCCGGGTCGACGCGCGTGGTGCTGAAGCCCACCGGCCTCCAGCACAAGGCCCGCATCCTGTCGGCCATCGACGAGCTGACCTCCGGGGGCTCGACGGCGATGGGCTCGGGCATCGACCTGGCGTATCAGCAGGCCATGCAGGGGCTCCGCCCGGGCGCCATCTCGCGCGTGATCGTGCTGTCGGACGGCGACGCCAATGTCGGTACGGCGACGCATGACGCGATCCTGAAGACGATCGCCGGCCGCGTGAAGGAGGGCGTCACCCTCTCGACGATCGGCTTCGGGATGGGCAACTACAAGGACGAGCTGATGGAGCAGCTCGCCAACAAGGGCAACGGGAACAACTTCTACATCGACTCGCTCGCGGCGGCGAAGAAGGTCTTCGAGCAGCAGCTCGGCTCGACGCTCGAGGTCGTCGCGAAGGACGCGAAGTTCCAGATCGACTTCGATCCGACGCTGGTCGCGCGCTACCGCCTCGTCGGCTACGAGAACCGCGACATCGCCGACCACGACTTCCGGAATGACAAGGTCGACGCCGGTGAGATCGGTGCCGGCCATCAGGTCACCGCGCTCTACGAGATCGAGCTGACCGACGCGGGCAAGCAGGCGAACGCGCCGATCGCGACCGTGCGGATCCGGCACAAGGAGCCGACCGGCGAGCAGGCGATCGAGGCGGCGTTCCCGATGATCGGCGGCCCCGCGGCGTCGTTCGCCAACGCGCCGGTCGACTTCCGCTTCGCCTTCGCCGTGGCCGCGTTCGCCGACGTGCTGCGCGGCGGCGAGGACGCCGAGCACTGGTCGCTCGCCCAGATCCGCGACGTCGCCAAGGCCGGCGCCGGCGACGACGCGGATCGTCAAGAGCTCGTCATGTTGATCGGCAAGGCGATCGCCCTCCAGGGACGCAGCGCGAGCCGCTGAACGGTGCGCCCACGCATGGCGCGCGTTGGATCGTGACAGCAGCGAGACAGTCGACCGACGCCACGTGCAGCGCGCGGCGCGGCGAACTCCTCGTTGTTGCTGTCACTCACAGGCGCTGACTGTTGACCGGGTCACGTGGCGTGCGGCCTGCACGCCGTGTCGTCCGGGGAGGGCAACAGCCATGCGCGTCGGCAAGCAGCGATCGCCAGCGGAGCTTCAAGTCGTCATCAAGTCCGAGCTCCGGCCCGAGGTCAGCCCCGAGGAGGTACTCCCGGCGTTCCGGTTCGACCTGCCACAGTTCCTGGATGGCGAGCTCGAGCTGCCGCGCAGCCGGCCGCCGGCAGCGCCGCTGCCCGTCCGCGAACGCCGCGGCCGCGTGCTCGGGGCCCTGACCGACTGGCGCCTCAAGGGAGCGCTCCAGAAGGTGCTCGGCGTCGCGCCGGGCGGCCGCCGCCTGCACGCGATGCTGCAGCGGCGACTCGGGGTCCTGCGCCACTTCGATCGTGAATGCGCGACGAAGCTGCATGACTGGCAGCTCATGATGGGCCACCTCCGCGAGGCCGGGGTCGACCACACCCGCGCCTGCATGCTCGAGGTCGGGACGGGTTGGTATCCCACGCTGCCGATCTGCTGCTACCTCGCCGGTACGCCGCGCATGCAGACGATCGATCTCGCGCACGAGCTCGATCCGACGCTCACGCTGCTGCTCGTCCAGACGCTCGGGGCGCACCTGCCGATGATCGCCGAGGTCAGTCGGTGCGACCTCGCCGAGGTCACCGCACGCCACACCCGGCTGCACGCCTCGCTGGCGGAGGGCGCCTCGCTGGCGCGGGCCACCCAGCTCGCGCTCGACTACCGCGCGCCCTGCGACGTCGCGCGCACGGGGATCTGCGCGGGCACGTTCGACGTCGTGTTCTCGAACAGCGCGCTCGAGCACCTGAGGCCGTCCCAGGTCGACGCGTGCTTCGTGGAGTCGATGCGGATCCTGCGCCCGGGCGGCGTGATGATCCACGCGGTGAACTGCGGCGATCACTACGCGTACCTCGATCCGCGGATCGGCCAGCTCCACTATCTGGCCTACTCGGACGAGGCCTGGACGCGCTGGAACAACGCGTTCCTCTACCAGAACCGGCTGCGCGCCGTGGATTTCATCACGCGCTGCCGGGCCACCGGGTTCGCGGTCGAGATCGATACGTCACGCCCGCATCCGCAGCGCCTCGAGGAGCTCGCCTCGATCGCGCTCGCGCCCCGGTTCTCCGGCTACACGCGCGAGCAGCTCGCGGTCACGAGCATCGACTTCGTCGGTCGCAAGCCGGCGCCCGACGACGACAACTAGTATGTTTGGTGGGTGCGAGCTGTCGTCGTCATCCTGATGGTTTCTCTGGTGGCGGCCACGGCCACCAGCGCGCACGCCGCGCCGCCGGAGCCGTCGGGTCCGCATCCCCGGATCCTGCTCGACGCCGAGCTCCGTGCCGCGTGGCAGACCGAGGCACGCGCGGACCGGGGGCCGGTCAAGGGCGCGATCGCGCTGTGCCAGAGTGCGCGCGACACCAGCGGGCACGATCGCGCGGTGTACCAGGGTTCCGAATGGGCGAAGATCCTGCAAGCCTGCCTCGTCGCGTGGGCGGCGACCGATCAGGCCGACTACGCGAAGGTCGCGATCCGGTTCTACACGGCGCTGCTCGACGATCTCGATCGCATCGGCGACGGGCTCGGCGGCGAGCAGGCCGCGAGCCGCGACAGTGGCTATGCGATCCGCAACCTCGGGCCGTACACCGCGATCGCGTACGACTGGCTGCACGCGCAGCTGTCTCCCGCGCTACGCGCCAAGGCTCGCCAGCGCTGGGCCGCGTGGCTGCGCGCGTATCGCGAGAAGGGCTACCGCGCGCGCGTCCCCGGCACGAACTACCAGGCCGGCTACCTCGTCAGTGCGACGCTGATCGCGGTGGCGCAGGGCAGCGAGGCCGGAGAGGAGGGCACGCTGCTCTGGCAGTTCGTCGCCGACGAGCTGTGGGGCAAGGACATGGCCGCGGCGCTGGCGACCGGCGGCATCCTCGACGGCGGCGACTGGCCCGAAGGCTGGCAGTACGGCCCGCTCGCCGTGACCTCGTACGCGCTCGCCGCCCGCGTCGGCAAGCGCGCCGGGCTGCCGATCGAGGGTGTCGAGCCGTGGCTCGCGAGCATGCTGCGCCGCCACGTCTACGGCCTGTCGCCGGTCGACAAGGTGTTCCCCGGCGGCGATACCGAGGAGGAGGCGCCCAACCTCGCGCCGCACGTCAACACGCTCAACGCGATGGCGCTCGGAGATGCCTCGGCGGAGACCAAGCGCTGGGCGAAGGGCGAGCTGTCACGGCTGCGGCTCACCGATCGTGACTACCTGCTGCACGACGCGCTCGCCACCGTGGGTCCGCCGCCCGCGCCGGTGCCGCGCGAGACCTGGCCGACGTGGTATGTCGCGGGCGCCACCGGCACGCTCTACGCGCGCACGCGGTGGGACGCGCAGGCGATGTGGTTCGTCACGCATTGCCAGCGGTCGCTCGACATCGACCACCGCCACCCGAGCACCGGCAACTTCGTGCTCACGCGCGGCAAGGACGATGTCATCGTCGATCCATCGCCGTATGGCTCGGCCTCGACGCTGACCAGCAACGCGCCGACCGTGGCGTCGGCGCACTTGCCGCCCGACTACATCCCGAGCCAGGGTGGCTGGGGCCAGAAGAGCGGGTGGGACTGGACCACGCAGACGCGGTCGGGCGTGGTCGCCGCGCGCTGCGACTACTCCGATCAGTTTCGGTTCCAGCACCGCCCGAGCGACGTGCCCGAGGCGCTCCGCGACTACGTGCTGCTGCCCGGCAGCGACGGCACGCAGGCGCAACTCGTCGTCGTCGATCGCGCGACGACGACCGCGGCGAAGCGCGCGATGCACCTGCGGTTCCGCGTGCCGGGCCCGCTCGAGCTCGCCGGCGACGCCGCGACCACCACGATCGGCGGCACCCAGCTCGCGATCACCACGGTGGCGCGGACCGGCGGCAGCCCCGAGAAGGGCCGCGCCACCGGGAAGGACTGCTTCGCCCCGGGGATCAAGAAGGGCCAGTGCGACGCCGCGCGGTTCCCGGTCACCGACTACCGGCTGCTCATCCCCGGTCCCGAGCCGCGCGCCGTCCACGTGATCAGCGCGCTCGCGCCGGGCGCGACGGCGACGCAGCAGGCGATCGGCGACAAGATGTGGAGCGGCGTCGCGCTCACGGGTCCGCGCACCGCGGTCGTCGTGTGGCCTCACAAGCCGCGCGCCGCGTTCAGCTACCGCGCACCGCGGGGCGACGCGGTCTCGCACGTCGTCCTCGATGCGCCCGAGGTGGACGGCATGATGACGATCACCGCGAAGCCGGAAGGCGATGGGTGCGCCGTGACGCTCGCGGCCGGCGGCCCGCTGCTGGCGCGGCCCGCGATCGTCACGCTCGATCAAGCATGCCAGGTCGCTGGCGATTCCGAGGCCGCGAGCGCGGCGTCGTCGATCGGGACCAAGCCGCCGGCGATCAAGAAGCGGGGCAAGCCCCGGCGCTCGGGCTGCTGCGGCGCGCAGACCACGCCGGGCTCGCCGATCGCGATGACCCTCGTCGTGCTCGTGCTCGTGCTGCGGCGGCGCGGCAGCCGGCGCGGCGCGCGTTAGCGAGCCGGCGGGTCGACGAGCAGGTCGCGAATATCGATCGGCACGGTACCGGTCGGCGCCGGCGTCTCCGAGACCACGTCACGCACGTCGATCGGGACGGTCGCCTTGTGGAGCACCGGCTGCGCGGTCGCGCGCGGCGTCAACGTCGAGGGCAGGATCGCGCGGAGCGGCCGGCTGCAGCCGCCGCAGAACCGATCATCGGTGCGGTTGACGAAGGCGCAGGTGCTGCACCCACCCGGCAGCCCGCTGCCGCACCCACCGCAATGCCGGCGCCACGGATCGTTCGGGCGGCGACACGACGAACACACGATCGGAGCGCTCATGCTTCCTCGGGTCGGCCGGGCTACCCGGATGTGAAGTCACAGCTGCGGTGGCGGCGATCACCGACATGTAGTCAGCGCGTGGCGCGGTCCGCGAGGCTCGTCAGCAGCCCCGCCCACCACATCCCGAGGTCGCGCAGGAAGCCCGGGACATCCTTGCCGTGCCGGACGGGGTGGTCGTCGCGGATCTTCGACCAGCCGCGGTGCTCGAGGGTCACGCGCGTCCCGCTCGGGCTGGGCTCGAACCACAGCTCGACGAGGGTCGTCTCATCGCGGGCCGGGTCGCGCCGAGCTGGCAGTGGCTCTACTTGACGCGGACCGGTGTGGTGCGCGCGTTGACGCTCACCGGTTGATCGGCGCCATGGCGGCGGATCTTGCCGATGCGCACCCAGTACGTCTGGCCACGCTTGAGCTGCCAGCGCTCGTCGGCGGCGCGCAGATCCTGGCCGCCGTAGCTCGCGCGCTCCCCGGGCAACGTCATCCGCGCGACGGGGACGTCGCCGAGCTCGTTGGCGACGAGCCAGCCGTCGCCATCGCGCACCGGAGGCGGCCCGACGATCTGGAAGTAGACGATGTCGTGATCCTTCGCGACGCTGATCGTCCGCGCGCCGGACGGCAGGCTGCCATCGACGATCGCGTGGCTTGGAACCGGCGCCGGTGGATCCTTGAGATCGCTCGGAGGCGGGGGCGGCAGCGGCGTCAGCGAATCGACCTTCCAGTACCACCGGCGCTCCTCGTCGACGTGCCATGCACCACCGAGCGCGACGCGATCGCCCTCCGACGCCGCGGACTTGCCGAGCGCGACGCGAATGCCGAGGGCGCCGTTGCCGTCGGTGTCATCGACGAGCCAGACGTACGGCGATGGGATCAGCCCGGCGTCCATCGGCGGCTGCATCGGCGGCGCCGGCACCGGGCCCGCCATCAGGATCGGCGCGCCGATCCGACCGTAGACGATGCCGTGCTGCCCGCGCCGCGCGAGCAGCTGCGCGCGATCGGTGACCGCCTGCCACGCGGGGATCGCGCCGAGCTCGGCGATCACCTTGCTCGGATCCGGCGGCTCGGGTTCCTCCGGTTTCGGCCGCGCGTCGTCGGGGACGATCGGGCTCGCGTCGTCGAGGTCCACCTGAGTGCCACGCCCATCGCCGGCGTCGCGCACCACGCCGCTGCCGTTGCCGCTGCCGCGATCGGTGGCCGGCGGCTCGCCGCCACTGCCGCCCTGACAGGCGACGAGCGTGACGAGCAGCGCGGCAGCCAGCCCGCGGGTCACCATGCGAGCGTGCCGAGCAGCGCGGCGATCGGGGCGAGCCCCTCGGCGTCGCGCTCGTCGAAGGCCGCGAGCTGGTAGCTGTCGACGTCGAGCACGGCGACGAGCGCGCCGTCCTTCAGGATGGGGACGACGATCTCGCTGCGCGAGCCCGCATCGCACGCGATGTGCCCGGGGAACTGCTCGACGTCGGGCACGATCACCGTGCGGCGCTCGCTCGCGGCGGTGCCACACACGCCGCGGCCGAGGGCGATCCGCACGCACGCGACGTTGCCCTGGAACGGCCCGAGCACGAGCTCGCCGCCCTTGAGCACGTAGAAGCCGACCCACGACGCGGCGGGCAGACACGCCCGGAGCGCGGCGGCGACGTTCGCGAGGTTCGCGACGAGGTCGGGCTCGTCGGTGACCAGCGCCTCGAGCTGCGGCAGGAGCTCGCGATAACGCGTCGCCGGCTCGGCAGCCGCCAGCCCGCGAAACGACGCGACGCCTTCCATCGCGCCTCAGCCCGCGGCGAGGGCGCGCGCGGCGTTGAGCGCCCGCGGAATCCCGAACGGGCTGACGCGGAGCTGCAAGATCAGGAAGTCACCCTCGGTCGACATGCCCGCGATCTGCGTGACCGGCGTCAGCGTGCCGAGGATGCCGCGCACGCGATCGTTCTCTGCGAACTTCGGGTTCTGCATGAGGTCGAGCACGATGATGTCGTCGTGCGCCTCGACGAGCACCGGCGGGCGCTTCGGCATGAACTTGGCGAGGTTGCCGGGCTTGCTGAGATCGAGCGCGCCTGACTTGATGAGGCCGGCGACGGGCGTGAACGACTCGCCGAGCACCTTCATCGTGACGTCGGAGAGCCGCAGCGTGACCTTGAACTGCGTGTCGGTGACCTCGATCTGATCGATCCGGATCGACGCCCCCGCGCGCACCGTGGTGCCCATGAGATCGATCGTGGCGCCGAGCCCGATCGCCGGCGGCCGCGGCGTGATGGTCACGTCCTGCGGCGCCTTCTTCGACGGCGGCGTGTTCGCGATGAACCAGCGCAGCGCATCGAGCGGCACCGCGATCCGCATGCCCAGCGCGTGACGCGCCATGCTCAGCATCGTGGTGGGATTCTTGACCATGAAGCGGCCGGCGGAGCGCAGCGCGGCGCGGAGCGGGAGTGCCATTGCTCGATCGTATAGCCGGGAAGTCAGCTGCCGTCCCGCTGCTCACCGGTCAAAAGACCACGACTCGCAAGGGTGCATGCAGCACCGCGCCGGCAACGGGCGTGCCGTCGACGACGGTGCCGAACACCAGCCCGGGCGAAGCATCCTCGGCGAGCAGCACACGGCGGAGCGGATTGCCCTGGCGCGCATCGATCACGAGCACCTCACGGAGGCCCGGTGTCGATGCGACGACGAGGGGACTGCCCGCCGGGCCCCGTTCGCGGGCGGGCGCGATCGGTGGGAGCAGCCCGTAGTCGTTGCGGGCGCGCAGCCCGCCCGTGAGCTCGTAGAGCGTGAGCTGCCAGCTGTCTCCAACCGGTGCCGGCATCGGGATCGGGGTCCACATCCGCGGGCGCCCCGGCTCGACCGCGACGGCGACCGGGCGACGGCGCACCGGCCCTCGCGGTCCTCGCGGGCCGCGCGGCAGGACGACCC
>JALZOI010000345.1 GCA_030857245.1 Myxococcota bacterium | reverse complement strand
GTGCGGCACCGGCGCCACGATCGTGGCCGCGGCGAGCCTCGGCGCGGCGGTCACCGGCCTGATCGGCGGTGCGAGCTGCGGTGCGGGCGGCGGGGCGAGAGCGGCGGCGGTCGGGGTCGGGTGCGGCGGGAACGGCGGCTCCGGTCGGTCCGCCGCCCTGCGCGGCGCGCGTTGCGTGGGATCCCACGTCTCGAGCTCCATCGCCGCGAGATCATCATCCGTCCAGCCGACGATCCGGCCGCCCGCACCGTCGTCGAGGATCGCCGGCCGCATCGCATAGACCCGGCGGTCCGGCGTCAGGATCAACCCGAAGTCGCGCAGCCGCACGAATCCCAGGCGTTCGAGCAGAGTGTGGAAGCTCCCCATGCCTCGCTCGATTGCACGGCGCGATCCAGCGCGCGCGATCACGCAACCGCTGGTGTTTGCTCGGGCCCGTCACCCGCGCGGTCGCTGTACCGCCGCGCGGGTTGTACCGCGCGGTAGCAACTAGCTCCGCGCCGGCTCACGGCTTGTGCTTGATCAGGAAGTCGAGAATCTTGCGGTGCCGCCCGGTGTACGGCGGATAGAACATCTTGAGCACCGAGAGCCGCGGACTCTTGAACACCGGGCGGAGCTTCGAGAACTCGAGGAAGCCTTCGTAGCCGTGGTACTGGCCCATGCCGCTCGCGCCCGAGCCGCCGAACGGCGTGTCGTGCTGCGCGACGTGCAGCATGCAGTTGTTGATCGTGACGCCGCCCGAGATCGTCGCGTAGAACAGCTTCTCCTCGGTCGCCTTGTCGTTGGTGAAGACGTAGAAGCCGAGCGGCCGGTCCTTGCCATTGACGTACGCGATGGCCTCGTCGAGCGACTGGTACGTCTTGACCGGCAGGAGCGGGCCGAAGATCTCGTCGCGCATCACCGTCATGCTGTCGGTCGCGTCGAGCACGAGGTGCGGCGGGAACTTGCGCAGCTCGTCATTGAACGTCGCGTTCGGGATCAGCGGCACGATCTCGGCGCCCTGCTTGCGCGCATCCTCGAGCGTCGCCCGCAGCCGATCGTAGGCCTTGGCGTCGATCAGCGACGTGTACTGCGGCGAGTCGGTGTCGGGGTAGCGCTCCGGCATGATCCGCTTCGCGGCGGCCACGAACGCATCGCGCTTCGCCTCCGGCACCATCACGTAGTCCGGCGCGAGGCAGGTCTGGCCGGCGTTGAGGTACTTCGCGTAGAGGATGCGCGACGCCGCCTCCTCGATGTCGTAGTCGTCGCACACGATCGTCGGCGACTTGCCGCCGAGCTCGAGCGTCACCGGCGTGAGGTTCTCGGCGGCCGCGCGCATGACGGTCCGGCCGGCGTCGGCCGAGCCGGTGAAGATCAGGTGGTCGAACGGCAGCGACGAGAAGTCCTGACCGCGGACGCCCGGCAGGATCGCGATCATGTCCTCGGGGAACACCTCGCGGAAGCTGTCCGCGAGCAGCCGGCACAGGTGCTGCGAGTTCGCCGCCATCTTGATCATCGCGCGGTTGCCGGCGGCGAGGACGCTGGTCAGCGGGCTCATCGTCAGGAACAGCGGGTAGTTCCACGGCGACACGATGCCGACGACACCCTTCGGCATCGGGACCACGCGGTTGCTGCCGGTGGCGAACAGCAGCGAGACGTCGCGCTTCTGCGGCGCCATCCACTTCTTCAGCCGCTTCATGACGTCGCGCAGACCGTCCACCGACGTGAACAGCTCGGCGACCATCGTCTCCTCGGGGGAGCGGTGCCCGAAGTCGGCGGTGATCGCCTCCGCGATCGCCGTCGAATTCGCGACCAGCAGGCGATCGAGCTTGTGCAGGTTGTCGAGCCGCTCGTCGAGGCCGGGATACGGATGGCGGAGGTAGGCCTCGCGCTGCAGCTTGAAGACGCGCTGCGCCTCGTTGTCGACGGTCTCGAACGTCCTGAGCTGGGTCGTCTGCGCCATGGCTGGATCCTCCGCGCGAATCCTTGCCCGGAGTGCGGGGCCTGGCAAGCCGGCGTGCGTGATGGGCTCCTGCGTCGCGCGAGGAGCGAGCTTCACGCCGAGCGTGGTGGCGCCACGGCCGCCCGCGCGGCCTCGGGACGCTGCGTGAACGCGAGGGCCGGATCGTCGACGCGTGCGTGCTTGATCAGCCAGACATCGAGCGCGTAGTTCTGGAACAGGCGCCACGGCGACTCCGTGCCCTGTCGCGGGAACTGATCGATCACGCGCTGCACGTAGCTCGAACTGAAGTCGATCAGCGGCGTCTCCCCGACCGAGGGATCGCGGACCGGGCGGACGCTGGCGTGGCCGTGCTCGTCCATGTAGCGCAGCAGCCGGCACACGTACTGGCTCGTCAGATCGCACTTCAGCGTCCACGACGCGTTCGTGTAGCCCACCGAGAACGCGAAGTTCGGGACGCCGCTGCACATCATCCCGCGATAGAGCATCGATCGCGGCGGATCGAAGCGCGCGCCATCGATCTCGAGACCGATGCCGCCGAACAGCTTGAGCACGAGGCCGGTCGCCGTGACGATGACGTCGGCGTCGAGCGTGCGCCCCGACCGCAGCGCGAGGCCGGTCTCGGTGAACCCCGCGATGTGATCGGTGACGACCTCGGCGGCGCCGTGCTTGAGCGCATCGAACAGATCGGCGTCGGGGACGAGGCAGAGGCGCTGATCCCACGGCTTGTACGAGGGCGTGAAGTGGGTCGCGACGTCGGCCGCCCCTTCCAGCTGCTGCTCGGCGTGCCGGACGAGCAAGCGCTTCGCATGCTCGGGGAACCGGCGGCAGTACTCGTAGAACGCCATCCCGAGCAGCACGTTCTTCCACCGCGTGAGCGTGCCGGCAGCCTGGCGCGGCAGGTGGCGCTGCAGCCAGCTCGCGATCGGATCCCGCGCGGGCCGCGACAGGATGTAGGTCGGCGAGCGCTGCAGCATCGTGACGTGGGCGGCGCGCTTCGCGAGCTCCGGCACGAGGGTCACCGCGGTCGCGCCGCTCCCGATCACGACCACGCGCTGGCCGGTGACGTCGAGGTCGGCCGGCCAGTGCTGCGGGTGCACGACGAGCCCGCGAAACCGCTCGCGACCGGCGAGCTCCGGCGTGTAGCCGGCGTCGTAGTCGAAGTAGCCGGCGCACACGAAGAGGAAGCCGCACGTCAGCGTGTGCAGCTGGCCCGAGCTCGCGTCCCGGGCATCGATCGTCCACCGCGCGTCGGCGCTCGACCACCGCGCCCCTTCGACCTCGTGGCGGTAGCGGATCTTGCGGTCGATGCCGTAGTGCTCCGCGGTCTCGCGGACGTACGCCAGGATCGCCGCGCCGTCGGAGATCGCGTTCTTGCCGATCCACGGCCGGAACGGGAAGCCGAGCGTGTACATGTCGGAGTCCGAGCGGATCCCGGGATAGCGGAACAGGTCCCAGGTGCCGCCGAGCGTGTCGCGCGCCTCGAGGATCGCGTAGGTCTTCCCCGGCAGCTTCGTCTGCACGTGGTAGGCGGCGTCGATCCCCGAGATGCCGGCACCCACGATCAGGACGTCGACGTGCTCGGCCATTCCCGACAAGATACTCGATCGAGTCGCCCGCGGCGCGCGGTCACGCGGTCAGGGCATGTCGTACATGCGCGCGCGCCCGATCAGGAAGTAGATCCGCGCGAAGTCGGTGAACACGCGGTCGACCCCGCCGATCTGATCGCGCAGCACCAACCCGACCGGGTGGCCGTTGGCGTCGAAGGTGACGCGGTCGACCATGACGATGTGCTGGCCGCGGCGCCAGGTGCCGTCGGCGGTGTCGGTCGGTGCGATCAGCGCGGTCGCGTTGTGCGCGCCCGAGACGATGCCGGTGTAGATCGGGCGGCCCTCGGCCTGGCGGTCGAGGATCCAGTCGAGGAGCGCCGGCACCGATGCGTTGACGTGGTTCGCGACCGCGCCGGCGGGCCGGCCCGCGGTGACCCAGTTGACGATCGTCTGCGCCTCGTAGCCGCCGATCTCGTAGACCTCCGTGTTGTCGGCACCCATGACCAGCGAGCCGCTGGTCCCGGAGTTGCCGCCGTTGATCGAGGCGTAGGAGCCCTCGCGGTCGCGGAACCACGCGAACGCCTTCTCGACGATCGGCGCCCAGATGCTGTCCTCGACACCGAGCCGGGCATACGCGAGCGTGCTGGTCGCGTCGCGCACCCAGAGGTCCGCGTCGACGCGAACGTATTGCGGCGCGCCGCCGGCGGTCCGGAAGAAGCGCACGGCGTACGTGCCGTCGTCGAGATCGACGACGAGCTTGCGGATCGAATCGGGCGTCGCGCTCGCCACCGCCGAGAGCGGGCCGAGGATGAAGCAGTCGCCGATGCTGCCCTGGAGCACGTCGTCCTCGGTGGGCCCCGTGCTCGCGAACAGCGGACGATCCGCGAAGCTCACGAGGCTGAGGTTCTGCTCGTCGGCGAGCGGGTCGAGCAGCGCGGAGCTCGTCAGATCCTTCGCGACCGGCGTGGTGGTGGTGCCGCCGTTGTAGCTGTAGCTGTAGAACGAGGACACCCGGTTCGCGTAGGACTCGTTGCTCTCCGTCCACGACTCGTCGGTGATCGTGTCGACGGTGTCGACCCAGTAGAAGTCATAGCCGGTGCCGCCGGTGATGCTGTCGGTGTCGCCGCCGATCGAGACCAGGGTGTCCGCGTGCGCGCCGCCGTTCAGGGTGTCGGCGCCGCTGCCGCCGTAGAGGGCATCGCGGCCGGCCTCGCCGAACAGCTGATCGGTGCCGCCGTGGCCCTTGAGGTGATCCTCGCCCTCGCCGCCGTAGAGCAGGTCGTGCCCGCCCGATCCCCAGAGCACGTCGTCGCCGGCGTGGCCGCGGAGCGTGTCGTTCCCGTAGCCCCCGACGAGGAAGTCGGCGCCGCTGCCGCCGTTCAGGGTGTCATTGCCGTCGCCGCCGTAGGCCTCGCACGGCAGCGACGTGCTGTTGGTGAAGGTGTCGTCGCCGCCGTTGCCGTAGAAGATGATCCGCGTGACGAGGCCGGTGCTGAAGGTCTCGGTGAAGCTGCCGCGCTTCGCGACGATGGTGCCGCGCTCGCCATACGCGACCGAGGCGACGTCGTTGGTGCTGCCGCCGGTGATCGTCAGGACGCCGTGCGCGAGCGCGATCCCGTTCGAGAGCGTCGACAACGACGGCGTGCTGACGATGTCGCCGGTGGCGCGATCGTAGGTGGTGCCGGTGCCGTAGCGCGCTGGTCCGGCGGAGGCACTGCTGGCGAGCGCGAGGATCGGCGCCGCGATCCACGCGGCACGTAGGGACCAGCGACGACGGGGCGCACGCGGCGCGGGGTGAGCGAGGGACGGCTGCTGCGATACGCGCTGGTTCACTTCGAGGACTCCTTGCGAGGTTCGGCGCTGTAGTCCGCGCTCGCGGTCCGGTGTGACGGAGAAACTGGCGGCACCTCGCTCGGACCCGCCGCGGCCGGCGTAGAGTCTCGTTCATGGGAGGCGACCCGGACGAAGGCCTCGGCGCGCCGCCCGTCGGGGATGCGCTCGAGCTCGCCGTCGCGCGCACGCGGATCGAGAGCGCGCTGTTCGCGGCGACCGAGACCGTCACGCTCGGGCGCTATCACCTGCTCGAGAAGGTCGGCGCCGGCGGCATGGGCGTGGTGTGGGGCGCGTGGGATCCCGAGCTCGATCGCCGCGTCGCCATCAAGCTGGTCAAGGCCGAGCGCCGGGCGGCGCGGGATCGCATCCTGCTCGAGGGGCAGGCGCTCGCGAAGCTCTCGCACCCGAACGTCGTCGCGGTGCACGACGTCGGGGTGATCGGCGACCAGGTCTACATCGTCATGGAGTGGGTGCGCGGCAAGGACCTGCGCGCCTACTGCCAGCAGCCGCACACGGTGCGCGAGCTCCTCTCGATCTATCGAGCCGCCGCCGACGGGCTCTCGGCAGCGCACCGCGCGGGCCTGGTGCACCGCGACTTCAAGCCGGATAACGCGATCCTCGGCGATGACGGCCGCGTGCGCGTGCTCGACTTCGGCCTTGCTCGCGGCGAGGTCCACGCCGAGCCCGCGTCCGATCCCGGGGTCGCGGAGCTGCGCTCGCCCGCCGAGCGGCCGGGCAGCGCGGCGCTCACCCGTGGCGTCGGCACCCCGCGCTACATGCCGCCCGAGCAGGCCGAGGGCAAGGTGCTCACCCACGCCGCGGATCAGTACGCGCTGTGCACGTCCCTCGCCGAGGCGCTCCGCGGACGGACCGCCGACGGCAAGCCCGCCCCGATCCCGGCGTGGATCGATGCGATCCTGCAGCGCGGCACCGCACCCGATCCGGCGCGGCGCTTCGCCTCGATGGACGAGCTCGGGCGTGCGCTGGCCCGCGATCCCGCGTCGCTCTGGCGGCGGCGCGCGCTCGTGATCGCCGCGGCAGGCGCGGCGGGTGGCGCCTTCCTGATCGGCAGTGCGCGGTCGACAGCGACCCACGTCGAGCCCTGCGGCGGTGGCGCCGCCGAGCTCGCGACGACGTGGAACGAGCAGGTGCGCAGCCGGCTCGTCGCGCACCTCGACGGGCTCGGACCGTACGGCGTCGCCGAGGCGCCGCGGCTGATCCCCGTGATCGAGGGCTACGGCACGCGGTGGGCCGGCGCGCACCGCGCGGCGTGCATGGCGCAGGAGCGGCGCGAGCTGACGCCACAGCTCTACGAGCGCAACCTCCGCTGCCTCGAGCGCTCGCGCACCTCGTACCAGACCGTGCTCGACGTGCTGACCACGGTCCCGGCCGAGCGCCTGCCCGATGCCGCGATCGCGCTGCAGGCCCTGCCCGAGGTCGAGCGGTGCCTGACCGAGACCCGCACGTCGACGGTGGCGCCGCCGGCCCGCGCGATCGCGGCCGACGTGGCGCGGCTCGACGGTGCGATCGAGCAGGCCCGCGTGCGCACGCTCGCCGCGGATCCGGGTGCCCCCGCCGAGCTGGCCGGCCTGGCGGCCGAAGCCGAGCGGCTCGCGTATGCCCCGCTCGTCGCGCGCGCGTTCCTGACCTACGGCTTCGCGCTCAGCCGCACCGGCAAGATGGCCGAGGCGATCCCGCACCTCGACCGCGCCGTCGCCGCGGCGCTCGAGGCCGGCGACGATGTGGCGTTCGTCGAGGCGTACGCGCGCCAGGTCTACGCGACCGCGGTGACGACCGAGGCCGAGCGCCCGGCCGAGCTCGCGGATCCCCTCGCGTCGGTGCGGCTCGCCGAGCGCATCGCGGCGCGCCTGCACGGTCCCTTCGGCGCGTTCGTGCGGCCGCTGCTCTTCAACAACATCGGCATCGCGCACAACGCCCGGCAGGATCCGGCCGGCGCCGCGACGTGGTTCAGCCGCGCGCACGACGAGTGGCAGACGACGCGCGATCCGAGCGTCGAGCTGATGTTCATCCCGATCAACCTGGCGCTCGTGACGGGCGACCGCGCGCGCCAGCAGCAGCTGATGGACGAGGCGGCGCCGCGCTTCGACGCCGCGCTCGGCCCCCTGCACCCCAGCGCCATCGAGTTTCGCACCCGCGCCGCGATCATCCTCCCGCATCCGGGGCTGGCGACGCAGCGGCTCGGCGAAGCCTGCGACGCCTTTCGCCGGCTGCACCCGCACCTGACGACCAAGATCGCGTACTGCGCGTACGAGCTGGGCT
>JALZOI010000983.1 GCA_030857245.1 Myxococcota bacterium | reverse complement strand
CCGTTCACCGTGACGGGCGCAGGCGGCTCGCCGGGCTGTTCGGGATCTCCGGGCTCGTCCTTCTTGCCCTGCCACGTGGCGACGAGGCCCGGGATCAGCGGGGTCACGGTCGAGAGGAACTGCATCATCGGACTCGCGTTCGCATCCGCTTCGTCCTCGGCGTGGCCGTGATCGTCATCGCCCTCGTCGTCCGGCTTTTCATCCGGCGGCGGCGGCAACACTGGGAACGCCACGTTGCGTGGCAGGCCCTTGTTCATCGCGAGCGTCTTGATCCAGTCCGCCTGCGAGTCGCTGATCGCGCGCAGCGCCTCGCCGTTGATGCGCGCGATCTCGGTCAGCGCATGGAGCGCGAAGCGCAGGTCCGTCGTCGGGGTCGCATCGTTCGCCGCTTTCAGCGCGGCGAACGGAACGTCGGGCACGTTCGCATTGCGCGGACGCGAAGCCTGGATCGTCGTGACGAAGTCGAGCACCTCGCCCAGCTCGTCGAGTGCGTAGACCCGGTAGGCATACTGGGTTCGGTGGCGAGGCCGAATCCGGCGAGGGCTCCGCCCCAAGCCGACCTCCCCTGGGACGACGCCCTGTAGGAGCTACCGCTTCGACCGGGTGTCGTCTGCCTGCTGCCACTCGAACGTGCCCGCCCTTACGCTGGTGTCATCGAGCCAAGAGGCCCGACCCGCCACACGCGACCAGCCCTCGCCGAGACCGCCGTCGCGAAACCCCGCTTGAACTTCCTCGCCGCGGGTTGGCGGTGTGGCGTCCGCGGCCGGCATGACAGGCGGGCTCGCCACTCTCGCGTGCCCTCCGCTGGCCGTCGCGGCCGGGCTCGCCGGCCTCGGCGCGTATGGCAACGGCTACGCGCAGGAGCGCGGCTGGTACGGCAGCGAGACCGGCGCCGACGGACAGGAGCAGAACAGCACCTACCTCGGCAGCATCGGTAACCGCTACAGCAACGTCCGCGACGCTGTGGACATCCCGGTGCTCGGCCAGATCGCTGGCGGAGCGGCGGCGGCCGGGCAGACCGTCTGGAACACCGGCGCGGCGATTGGTGGCGGCGTCGCCCGTGGCGCGAGCGCGTTGTGGAGCTTCCTGTCCGACGAGCGCCTCAAGGACGATGTCGCGCCCATCGCGGACCCGCTCGCATTGATCGACACCTACCGTCCGTGACATCGTCAGCGGTCTGGTGAGCACGCTACCCGAGGCGCTCCGCCGCTCGCCGCGTCCGCGACCGCGCGTCTATGGCTCGCTCGCGCGGGTCTACGCCGTCGTCGGCGTGCTGGTCGCGATCGCCGCGGGACAAGCCGTTGGCGTGATCCACTACCTGCGCGCCGACGTGGCTGCCGGTCCGCCGACCGGACAGGCCGAGGTGATCGGCGCCGAGGTGAAGCGAGGCGGACGCGGGCACGAGAGCGGCGAGGTCACGTTCCGTCACGGCGACGTGACCGCCCGTTGCCTCGTCCCCGTCGCGGAGGTGGCGGAGTTGCGCGCCGGCCAGCCATTGCCGTACTGGCGCGACGGCAACCGGTCGCTGCTCGAGCCGTGCGCGCGCTACGCGCAGCGCGACGCGCCCCGCCTCGTGCGGATTTTCAGCATGCTCGGCGCGCTCGCCCTCGTCGGCGCGGCGATCGCGGGCTATCGCGGACGGCGGCTCCACACGATCCTGACCCGCGGGCAGGGCGCCGTCGGGATCGTCCGGACGATCCAGTCGCACGATCGCGGCAGCTGGAAGCTCGCGCTCGAGCTCGAGATCGCAGGGCCGCTGGCGATCACGGGCAAGGTCGTGGTCCGTCGCCGGATCGTCGAGCGGCTCGGCGGCGGGCGGGCGCCGATCCCGGGCGACACGGCCTACGTCGTCTACGACCCCACGCAACCGAAGCGGTTCGCGCTGTGGTCGTTCGAGCCGCGCGCCGCCGGCGAGGCCGCGGAGCCGTAGGGGCGTCGCTTCGTGTCGATGCTGGACAAGCTCGAGCGCATCCGCGGCGTGACCTGGGTGTGGCGCGACGAGGCGGGGCCGCTCGGGCGCGAGCCGGGCGCGCCCGACGCCGGCGTGATCGCGCAGGAGGTCGAGGCCGTGTTTCCAGAGCTCGTCGTCACCACCACCGACGGGTACAAGGCCGTGAACTACACCGGACTGGTCGGCGTCCTGATCGAGGCCGTCAAGGAGCTCAAGCGCAAGAACGAGGCGCTCGAGCGGCGCGTCGCCGAGCTCGAGAAGGCGGCGACCGCGGAGCCGCCGCCGCGATGAGGCTCGAGCTCGAGTGGCCGGCGGGCTGGGTGACGCGGGCGATCGCCGGCGGCACGGCGGCCGTGTCGCCGTG
>JALZOI010000344.1 GCA_030857245.1 Myxococcota bacterium | reverse complement strand
ACAGCGGCTCCAGCTCGCGGCAGCGACCTGAAGCGGCAGCGACCTGAAGCGCCAGTCCCACGTGGGACTGCACGCGGGGAGGCCGCCGCACCTCAGCGACGGATCTAACGACCTACAGACTCCTAGAGCCCGGGGCCGCCCTTGCGGAGCAGATCGCGGATCTCCGTGAGCAGCTTGACCTCGTCGGTGAGGATCGGTGCCTCGACCACAGCCGAGCGGCGATCGAGCGCCTTGATCACCTTCGAGACGATCAGGAAGAGCACGAACGCGACGATCAGGAAGTTGAGGAGGGCGGCGAGGAGGCCGCCGAGCTGGAACTTCCAGACGGTCCAGGTCCGCCACTCGCCGCCGGGCAGGATCTCGCCGACGACCGGCATGATCAGGCCGGTCACGATCGCGGTGACGACGGCCGTGAACGCGGTGCCGAGCACCACGGCGACCGCCAGATCGAGCACGTTGCCCTTGAAGGCGAACTTCTTGAAGTCACTCCACATGGCTGCGTGGTAACAGGCGCCGGCCTCGCCGACGACCGCGCGACCACTTATCTCCGGCGCTTCTCACCGAACGTCACGGCAGCTCCGGATCCCGGTCGGGCGCCGGGTGCGGGCTGTCAGGTCGATTCGGTCAGCTTGACCGCGGCGGCGGCGGCCGCCGCGACGTCCGCGGTCGCCTTCTCGACGGCCTTCTCGAGGGCCTTCTCGAACGCCTCCTCGAGCGAGTTCTCGGCGACGCCATCGGGCGACTTCGCCATCGTCGAGACCGCCGCCGCCGTCGCGGTGCCGGCGGCCGCGATCGCCGCGAGCGCGGCCTCCTCGGGCGACTCGGCGAGGACCTCGTTGGTGCCGAGCTGGTGCTCGAGCATCTTCGAGGCGATCTCCATGAAGTCTTCCTCGGTGATGATGCCGATCAACCGATCGTCCTGCACGACCGGCAGGCAGCCGACCCGGAGCTTGCGCATCAGCCGCAGCGCCTCGATCGTCGGGGTGTCGGGGCCGACCGTCGTGACATCGCGCTTCATGATGTCGGCGATCGGGGTGCGCAGCGTCGAGCCGCCGCTCAGCACGAACCGCAGCACGGCGCGGTGCGTGACGATGCCGATCAGCCGGTGGTCCTCGTCCTCGATCGGGACGTGGCGGATGCGCTCCCAGATCATGAGGTTCGCGACCATCTCGATCGGGTCATCGGCCTGCACCGTGAACAGATCCGTCGTCATGTAGTTCTCGACGCGCGCGTAGGTGCCCTTGCTCGTGTTCGCCTCGTCGAGCCGCGCGCGCTCCCACTCCGAGACCGGGCGGCCGGTGAGCTGGCGCTGCGCGGTCGCGGCGACCAGCGCGTTGGCGCGCTCCGCGGAGGTCGCGCGGTCGCGCAGCGAGTTCCACGACGACAGCTGCCACCGCGCGCCGGTGCGCCCGCTGCGCACCCGCTCGTCGACGACGGTCAGGTACTTGCGCGCGTCGTCGTCGTCGACGCCCTGGCGCCGCAGCCCGGCCTGGGCGAGCGGGAGCAGGCGCTCGAGGACGAGCTCGCGCGCCGAGATCTCCTCGTGATCGAGCCACCCGAAGTGCGAGCCGACGCCCTCGCGCGCTGCGGTGTAGAAGTTCGCGGCGGCCTGATCGAAGTCGATCCGCCGGGTGATGTCCTCCTCGCGCGCGCCGAGCTCGACCATCAGGCCGCACCAGAACGCCGCGTTCGCCATCTCGTCGAGCGTGCTCGGGCCGGCGGGGATCACGCGATTCTCGATCCGGAGGTGCGGCTTGCCGTCGGTGATGCCGAAGCACGCGCGGTTCCACCGGTAGATCGTGCCGTTGTGCAGGCGCAGCGCCTTGAGCTGCGGGATCTCGCCGCGGTCGAGCAGCGCCATCGGGTTCTCGTCGAGGTCCGTGCCCACCAGCGCCCGGAACCGCGCGATGTCCTCGCGGAAGATCTCGAGCACCGACTGCTTGACCCAGCGCGTGCCGAAGCTGACGCGCGCCTCGGTCTCGCGGATGTGGTGCGTCTTGTTGCGGCTGTCGACCGCCTGGCGGAACAGCGCGATCCGGGTCTCGGCCCACAGCCGGCGCCCGAACACGATCGGCGAGTTCGCGGAGACCGCCATGATCGGCCCGGCGACCACCTGCGCGATGTTGTAGAAGCGCGGGAACTCGGCGGGCGTGACCTGGAGGTGGACCTGGAAGCTCGAGTTGCAGGCCTCGAGCATCACCGAGTCGTGATCGACGATCAGCTCGTCGAGCCCCTTGATCGAGAACTGGAACTTGCCGCCGCGCATCCCGGTGATGATCTTGTTGAGCTGCGTGTAGCGGGCGCTCGGCACCATGTTGTCGAGGCCGAGGTCGCTCTTGCGCATCGTCGGCAGGATGCCCATCAGCACGACGCCCATCCCGAGCTCGCCGGCCGCCGTCCGCGCGCGATCGACCAGGTGATCGAGCTGCGCGTGCATCTTCGCGAGGCCGCTGCCGCTCAGCTCCTGCGGATCGCAGTTCGCCTCGATCTGGAACTGCCCGAGCTCCGTCGTGTAGTGCGGATCCTGGAGGAGCTCGAGCAGCTTCAGCACGCCACGCGCCGGCCGGAACTGCTCGTCGATCAGGAACATCTCCTGCTCGGCGCCGATCCGGCGCACGCCGGTATCGAAGCGGTTCTCGGTGATCATGCGCTCGAGCGCGCGCAGATCGGCGAGCAACGCGCTCATGAACTCGCGCTGCCGTTCCCCCTCGAGCCTGCCGTCGACGTCCTTGTGCGACCGAGTCGTCATCGAGTCCCTCTCGTCCAGTCCCCGAGAATCTGCGGCAACATGCGGCGCCACGTCACCCAATCGTGGTGCCAATCGGGACCCCAGGAGTCGACCTTGTTCGGGATGCCCTGGCGGCCCAGCACGTTCGCCAGGTTCCAGGACTCGCCGATGTCCTCCGCCTTGCCCTCGCCGGAGACGATCTCGATGTGCCGGGTCCGCAGGACGTCGAGGTGCCGACCCGCGAGCGTCGGGACGAAGTGGAGCGGCGACGACACCCAGAACTCGTCCGAGAAGTCGTGGGGTTGCGCGTCGAAGAACCGGCGGAGGTCGTAGGTCCCGCTCAGCGACAGCGCGCGGGTGAACACGTCGGGCCAGCGACACACGACCGCGGCGGCGTGGAACGCACCGATCGATGCGCCCGCCGCCCACAGCTCGATCTGCTCGCTCTTGCAGTCGGCGCGGATCGCGGGCGCGACCTCGTGCCGGACGTACTGGTGGAACTGGTTCTGCAGCCACATCTGGTGGCGGGCCGAGCCCTCGCGGGCGAGCAGCGCCCGACCGGCGACGCTGTCGCACGAATAGATCTTGAGCAGGCCGGCGTCGAGCAGCGGCGCCAGCGCGTCGATCAGGTGGAACCGCTCGATCTCCTCGGCGTCGCCGCCGGCGGTCGGGAACAGCAGCAGCGGCTGGCCGACCGTGCCCCACCGCACGAGCGTGACCTCGCGCTGGACGCGCTCGCTGTACCAGCGCGTGACGAGCTTGTCACCCCGGTCCCCCATCAGGCGAGCACTCCGGTCGCGGTGCCCGGGGCGTCGGCGCGCCACGCCTGGACGCGCCGCCAGAACAGCTCGGTGAACTGCTCGACCTCGTGCTTCGGATAGAGCGCGGTGACCTTGGCGCGGAACGCCGACTTCGCCGCCTCGGTGCCGAAGAACTCCCACGCGACCTCGTCGAGGTGCGGCAGGTGCTGCGCGCAGAACTCCTCGAAGCGCGCGGTCTCGAAGCGCTCCTCGGCGATCGCGGCGTACGCGCGGAGCTTGTCGCGGTACGGCATGTCGGGCACCGCCGCGATCTCGTAGAACGGCTGCCAGTCGAGCGTGCGGCGGAACGGGCGCTTGGTGACCGCGCAGTAGACCGACCACCGGAGGTTCGCCTTCACCATCCACGGGAAGTGGCGATGCAGCGAGGTGATCTGCGAGTCGGGACACGGATTCGCGAAGTCGATGGGGTGCCACACGCCGGCCTTGCGCAGCGACTCGCACGAGTTGAAGTCCCAGCCGAAGAACGCATTGATCGTGAGCGTCGTGTCGCGCAGCAGCTGGGCCTCGTCGGCCGACACGAAGTCCTGCTCCTGCGAGTAGCGATCGTGGAGCGGCTCGTCGGGCAGGTACTTGACGAGGTGGGTCTGCGGCCCGAGCCCGATGCAGCGCACGAAGCTATCGAACGGCTGCACCGCGGCCTGCAGGTGCATCACGCCCTTGCCGCTCTCCTCGTAGCGCTTGCGCAGCGAGCTCTCGTCGGGGACGCGGCTGACCGCGCGCCAGCCGCCGCCGTCGTACGGCTTCATGAACATCGGGTAGCCGATGCGGTTGCCGATCTTGCCGAGGTCGAACAGCTTCGCGTAGCTCTTGAGCGTCGGCGCGAGATCGGCGCTCGGCTCGTACGCCTTCGGCGGGATCATCCACGTCTCGGGGATCGGCATCCCGAGGTGCATCATCGCGCAGTACGACGTGTGCTTCTCCATGGACTGCACGGACCACGGGTTGTTGAGCACGTAGAGCCCATCCATCAGGATGGCCTTTTTGATCCACTCGCGACTGGTGTGATACCAGTGCGTCAGCCGGTCGAGCACGACGTCGTACTGACAGGGCTGCCGCAGATCGAACGGCTCGATGGTGACGCGCTCGACCGCGATGTCGACGGTGTCGCCCTCGTGGGGGATCGCGAGCTGCAGCTTGTCGAGGATCTGCTCGAAGCAGAGGGGCCAGCAGATGTCCGCACCGAGGGACAGGCCGATCTTGCGCGTGACGCGTGCCATGAGGACTCCGAGGTTACTCGTAGACGTGAAGGAAGGGACCGGGCATCAACCACGACAACCCTTCCCGGAGGCGGTCGCGCCAGTTCTCCCAGTTGTGGCCGTCGCGGGCTTCGACGTAGCGGACGTCCATGCCGGTCGACAGCAGCAGCGGGACCAGGGACCGGTTCTCGTAGATCAGCGACTCGTACATGCCGCAGCTCACGAACACCCGCTCCGACACCGGCGCGGGCTCCGCGCGGAACCGGTTCATGAACGCGACGACCGGGTCGAACAGCGGTCCGCGGTGGTTGCGGTCGCCGATGTCGGTGAAGGCGAACGATCCCGATTGCAGGAGCAGCCGGCCGTAGAACCCGGGGTAGCGGCTCGCGGTCGAGAACGCGGCGACCGCCCCGAAGCTGGCGCCCATCAGGCAGCGGCCCTGCGGCTGGGCATCGAGCGGGAACAGACGCTCGACGTACGGCACGAGCTCCTCGGTGATGAACTTCGCGTGGCGTTCGTCGTCGGCGTACTCGCGCAGCCGGTCCGGCGAGCTCGTGAACACGACGATGGTGTCGGCGATCTCGAGGCGATCGATCAGGTTGTCGAGGACGTTGCCCATCGACGCGTAGCGCAGGTAGTCGTGGCCGTCGTGCACGATCAGCAGCGGGTACTGCCGGCTGCGCTGGAACCGCGCCGGCACGTAGAGGCCGAACCCGCGGCGGCCGAACGTCTTCGAGTCGATCCAGATCTCGTCGCGGTGACCCTTGGCCGCGCTCTCGTCGTGGTGGATCCAGCTCGGGATCTCGTAGCCCGTGCCGTGGGCGACCGAGTTGCCGCCGAACGGATCGCGCGCGACGTTCTGGTTGAGCGGATCCTGCATCCAGTCACCGTGACCGTTGCGGACGACCTCGAGCTTGTACTCGACGCGCGAGCCCGGCGGCAGCTGCAGCGTGAGGTGCCAGACCTCGGTGCCCTCGACGCGCGCGAGCTGCTGCGACGACGGCAGGCCGAACACCCAGTGCTTGAGGTGGACGGCCTCGGCGTCGCCCCTCCACACGAACGTGATCGAGCTGCCGTCGACGAACGGGAAGCTGTGGCTCGCGAAGAAGGCATCGACGGCCTCGCGCGTGCGCGGCCCGGCCTCGAGCGCCCGGATGATCGCGCCCCTCACTCGTGGCCTCCCCTCACTCGTGACCACCATAGAGGAACGGCCGGCTGAACCGGCTCGGCGAGCCGTCCCAGTCGGCCTCGACCTCGCCGGTGGTCGTGAGCCGGGCGCCGAGCGCGCGGACCAGCTCGCCGCGCTCGAACACCAGGCGCGTGCCATGATCCATCGCGACGCAGGTCGCCGGCGCCATCCGCCGGGCGAACCGCTGGATCCCGGTGCGGGCCCCGAGGTTGACGCGGCGCCGCGGATCCGGCAGCACCACGATGCCGGGCGCGTGGCCGAAGCCGGCGTCGAGCACCTGCGCGATGTCGGAGCCGTACGGCGGGTAGTCGTGGAACAGCACGATGCGATCGGTCAGCACCATCGCGCCCGCGGCCCACGCGATCACCGGCTTGCCACCGGCGAGCCCGAGCACGTCGAACAGCGCGAGCCGGTTGAGCAGCGACGCGACGTGGCCGCCGGCGATCACGACCGCCTCGACGCCGGCGAGGATCGTGCGGAGCTCGGCGCGGTGGCGTGCGATCAGCGGGCGCTCGCCGAGCCGCCAGCGGACCTGGAAGGCGCCGCGCAGCGAGTCGCAGCGCTCGACGTGATCGGCATCGAGGTGGCGGAACTGGTCGACCGAGACCTTCTCCTCCTGCGCGAGGAGCTCGGGATCGACGTGGCGCACCGACACCGTACGCGCCGCGTCCTCGATCTTCTCGAGCCGCACCCGGTAGAAGCTCTGCATGTGGCGCAGCCGCTGCTGGCGCGCCTGGTACGCGGTGCTGAACAGCGCGTCGTCGCGGAACACCTCGTTGCTGCGCGCGTGGAGCCCGAGGTTCACCGCCGGCACGCCGAGCGTGGCGACCATGGCGGCGTCCTCGGCCTCGCGCTCCTGGTAGCCCGCTCGGACGAGCGCGACCGGGCCGCGGATCCCCAGCTCGGCGAGCACCGCGCCGACGTCGGGCGTCGGCCCTTGCGGACCGAGCAGGACGACCGTGCCTGGTCTCATCCGCGCGCCCGGACCTGCACCGTGCGGCCGACGACGTCGAGCATGTGGCGCAGGTGGTCGTAGCTCTCGTGCTTCATGCGGACCCACGCGTTGGCCATGTAGCCGGCCTCGACGCCCTGGGTCGGCGTGCCCTCGGGCGGCAGGTACCAGTCGATCAGGTGATCGCCGAACGCCTCGCGGATCGCGCCGAGGCCCTCGTAGCCGACGATCCGGCCATCGCAGTTCGGGCGCAGCGCGATGATGCCGGTCGCGAGCCGCCGCGACGCGCGCTGGCTCGGCCGGCCGGCGGCGACGAGCATCGCCCACTCGCGGTAGAGGTCCATGTCGTTGGCGACGTTGTAGAGATCCCACGCGCGGACGCCGGGCGGCCGGCAGCCGACCTCGGAGAACTTGAGGCCCTTCGGGCCGGCGAACCACTCCATGTGCGTCGCCGAGGTCTCGATGCCGAGCAGGGTGTTGACCTTGCGGGCCATCGCCTTGACCTCGTCGTAGCCCGGGCTGTCGATGCGGTTCGTGGTCACGAACTGCGGGGAGATCCAGCGCGTGCGCATCGCCTCGAGCACGTTCGGGTAGTAGTGCGTCGCGAACTCGTGGACGACCTCGCCGCGGAGCACGAGCGTGTCGAAGAAGCCCTCGTGGCCCTCGATGTACTCCTCGACGGCGATCGAGCGGCCGGCGCGCCCGACGTCGAGCGCGCGCAGGGCGGCCTCGAGC
>JALZOI010000982.1 GCA_030857245.1 Myxococcota bacterium | reverse complement strand
CCGCCGCTGTTCCCCGAGACCACATCGCCGGCGCCCGCGTCCGCTCGCCCGGTGCTCGAGACCCTGCCGGTCCCGACGAAGGGTCCGCCCGTCCCGCTGCAGCGCGATCTCCAGGTCACGATCGCCCAGCTCGGCGTCACCGGCGCGGCGTCGGAGACCGTCGCGCGGCGCGGCCTCGAACGCGCCATCGGCACGCTGCGCGCCTGCTATCGCACGGCGGCGCGGACCCGGAAGCTCACCGGCGATCTCGACGTCAAGCTGGCATTCCGACTCGACGCGAGCGGGGTCGCGACGCAGGTCCAGGTGTCGGCACCGCCGGTCCTCGGAGCGCTCGGCAAGTGTGCCGCCGGGGCGACCGGGGCGATCCGCACCGAGCCCACGGGCGGCGCGACCCGGGTCAGCGCGACCATCCGCTTCCGCCCGAGCTGACGGCCGCCGCGCGGCGCCGAGCCGGCGCTCGCGACAAACCGCCGGCCCGCCGCGCCGGCTCACGCCGGGCTTGTTAGACTGCGGCGGTGCCGAACCCTCAACCCGGGACCCTCGTGGGCGCGTATCGCGTCGACGGGACGATCGGCTCGGGCTCGATGGGCGAGGTCTTCCGCGGCGTCGACACCGGGCTGAACCGGCGGGTCGCGATCAAGATCCTCTCGGAGAAGCACCGCGATAGCCCCGAGCTCCGCGCGCGGTTCGTCCGCGAGGGCCGCGCGGTCGCCGCGATCAGCCACCCCAACGTCGTGCAGGTGTTCGCGACCGGCAACTTCGACGAGCGGCCGTACATCGCGATGGAGCTGCTCGATGGCCAGGACCTCGGCTCGTCCGTCGAGAAGACCGGTCCGCTCGACTCGCTGAGCGCGGCGCACGTCGTCCTCGATGCAGCCCAGGGACTCGCCGCCGCCTCGAAGGCCGGGCTGATCCATCGCGACGTCAAGCCGTCGAACCTCGTGCGGCTGTCCGACGGCAAGGTCAAGGTCACCGACTTCGGGCTCGCGAAGCCGGTCGATCCGGGCGCCGAGCCGGCGCTCACCGCGATGGGGGTCGTGGTCGGCACGCCCGACTACATCGCGCCCGAACAGGCGCGCGGCGAAACGATCGACGAGCGCGTCGACATCTACGCGCTCGGCGGCACGCTGTACTTCCTGCTCACCGGGATCCCGCCGTTCCGCACGGGCAAGCCCGCCGAGGACAAGTACCTGAAGGTGGTCGCGCGCCACCTCCGCAACCCGGCGCCGGATGCGTCGGTCACGCGCCCGGGCGTCGACAAGGAGCTCGCCGAGCTCACGAAGCAGATGATGGCGAAGAAGCCGTCGGAGCGGCCCTCGTACGAGGAGCTGGTCCCGCGGCTGACGCAGATCCTGACGCGGCTCGACCCCCACGGCGCGCCGCCGCCGGTGGCGTCGCGCGAGCGCTCGCGATCGGGCACGTCATCGAACTCGCGGGCCGCGTCCCGCGCGAGTGCGGCTCGGAGCGCGCTCGAGGACTCGGCGACGCTGAGCGAGGGCGATCTCGACCTGGCGCCGCGCCGCGCCGTGCCGGGCTGGCTCGTCGCGGTGACCCTGCTCTCGATCGCGCTGTTCGCCGCGGGCCTCGTGGTCTACCTCCGCCGGGACCCCGGCGCCGCCGCGATCACCGACCCGTCCGGCAGCGGCAGCGCGCCTGCCGATGCGGGCGTGACGAGCCCGGATGCGGGCGCCGCCGCGCTGCCGAGCGGCATGCTGCTCGTCCGCAAGAGCGACGGTACGCCGTGGTTCTACGCCGATGCGCGGCCGGTCAGCGTCGCGACCTACCGCGAGATGTTCTCCAAGCACGATCAGGCCGGCAAGGCGGACGACGCCGTCGTCAACGTCTCCTACACCGAGGCCAAGTCGTACGTGCGGACGCGCGGCGGCCGGCTGCTGACCTCCGACGAATGGGAGCGCGCGGCGGTCACCCCGGGGTTCACCGTCAAGGATGCCTTCTTCGAGTGGATCGACTCGCCCGAGGAGAAGAAGAAGACGGTGCGCACGCACGGCAAGACGCTGACCCGCCCCGACGCCCGCCAGAAGGACGTCACCTTCCGGATGGCGAAGGACCTGTGATGCGCGCGCGGCGGTATAGTTCGCGGCCATGAGCGACGTCGATCGTCTGGTCGAGATCATCACGCAGAAGGTCCAGGAGCGGCTCGCCGCGTCGGCGGCGGCATCGCCGTCCTCGTCGTCGGCACCCGCGGCCGCCGCCAGGCTCGCGCTGTTGCCTCGCGATCGCGGCGACTGCACCGATGACTCGGCGCCCGGTGAGGACTGCGCGGGCTGCGGCGCGTGCGTGGTCCGGCGGCCGTGGTC
>JALZOI010000981.1 GCA_030857245.1 Myxococcota bacterium | reverse complement strand
CCCAGCGTCCCCGCGACCGCGAGGTGCCGGAGCGCGAGCTCGCCGGACTCGCGCGCCAGCGGCAGCGCACCGAGGGCGACGGCCAGGGTCGTGGTCGCCGCGGCCCGGACACAGCGGAGCAGGGCGGCATCGAACAGCGGGCCTCCCTCGATCGGGAGCTGGGCGAGCAGGGCCGCATCGGTGCGCCAGTAGAGGTGAAATGGCACGCGCATGAAGGCGACGAAGAACGCCACCAGGGCGGCCGCGAGCCAGGCATTGCTGCCCGCGCCGAAGCTGGCCTGCTGGCGCCACGCGACCCATGCCGCGATGGCGCCACCAGCGATCACGGCCACGATCAGCGGCGACGTCCACCACCCCGCGCGCGACCGGCGCTCGGACAGCGCCGCCCACCGGATCAGCTCGCGCGAGGTCACGGGCGGAGCCTAGACGGTGTCTGAGGCGGGTGCAAAATGTGCGGCGGCTTACCGACGATTCGCCGCTCGGGGCCCGATCGGCCTCGGAGGCCGGGGGGATTGGTGGCAACGCTTACGGCGGTTGCGGGGCGTCGGAAGGGCGGTCAGCGCTTCGAGATCTTTCCCGAGCCGTCGATCGTGCAGGTCTCGCCGTCCTTGACGGTGCAGGAGGTCTTCGTCTTCTTCACCGTGATCGTGCAGGAGGTGGCGCCGGCAGGGATCGAGAGCTTCTTGGTGACGCCGCCGGCGACCGACCAGTCTTCGGTCTTGCTGCCGCACTGCTTGAGCAGCTCGTAGCTGGCGTCGTCGTCGTTGCGGAGGGTCCACTCGGCGAACGCCGTGCCGGTGGTGAGGGTCACGAGGAGGAGGGCGGAGAGCAGGGTCTTCATGCAGGGCTGACGCGCACCGCGGGTCGCGGTCGCAGGAAATCGGCGGGTGGCGAGGCGTCGCGCGGCGCGGACGGGCTAGGTCGGCCCTTCATCGGCGATCAGCGAGACGTAGAGGTCCTCGACCGCGGACGGGCCGCCGGCGAGCAGGGCCTGGACGTCGGCGCCGCGGCGGTCGGCGACGAGCTTGCCCTTGTCCATGATCAGGATGCGATCGCACATCCGTTCGGCGACGCCGAGCAGGTGGGTCGACATCAGGATGGCGGCGCCGCGATCGGTGGCCGCGCGGAGCGTGGCGCGCGCGGAGCGCGACGCGTGCGGGTCGAGCCCGTTGAGCGTCTCGTCGAGCAACGCGAGCTCGATCGGCCCGACGAGTGCGGCCGCGAGGCCGACGCGCTGGCGCATGCCGAACGACAGCTCGCGGCACGGGCGGCCGGCGATCTTCGAGAGGCCGAGGTCGGCGAGCACGCGCTCGGCCGCACCGGCGTCGGCCCCGCGCGCCTCGGCGACGAAGCCGACGTGCTCCGCGACGGTGAAGAACTCGTAGAGCGCGGGCGGCTGATCGGCGAAGCCCACGCGCTTGCGCGCACTGCGCGGCGCGGTCGCGAGATCCTCGCCGCCGACCGTGATCGTGCCGGCGCTCGGCAGCACCGCGCCCGCCATCGCCGCGAGCGTCGTGCTCTTGCCCGCGCCGTTGGGCCCGAGCAGTAGCGTGATCTCGCCGGCGTCGAGCTCGAACGAGAGCCCGTCGACCGCGGCGCGCTTGCCATAGTGGATCGTGAGGTCGCGGATCGCGGCGATCACCACGTGTACACCACGACGTAGAGCACCTTCGCCTGCCCCCGGGCGGGAACGATCATGCGCATCGACACCTGTTGGGGCCCTTCTTTCACCGCTATCGGAGCCGATCGATAGGCCAGCGTCCAGTTTTGACCGCGGTAGAGATGCTCGCGAAGGACGACCTCCACGGGCTGCGCGCGCGTGCTGGTGAGCGTCAGCACGATCTCCTCGACGAGCCGCTTGCCGTGCTCGTCGACGGTGTACTCGCGGCGCTCGCGCGTGCCCGTGACACCTTCCGCGGTGCCGACGGGGATCGTGTCGACCGCGGCGACCCGGCTCGCCGCGTCGAACAGCCGCGCCTCCCCGAGCACGACGAGCGTCCCGTCCACGCGTCGCTCGAGGAGCTGCACGGGTCCGCCGGGTAACCCCGCCGCGGCCGCGACATCGCGCGTGACCTCGAAGCTCTCGGTGACCCGCGCCATCGGCGGCGGGTGCACGCCGAGGTGCTTGTCCCGCACGGGCGCCGCGCTCGTGCGATCGAGGCTCGTCCCGATCGGATCGTAGACCAGCACCGAGCGCAGCGGCCGCGGCGTCGACCCCGCCAGCAGCTCCACGCGGGTCTCGCCATCGCCGACCTCGATCACGCCGAGCTCGCGCGGCACCGCCGGCGGCGTGGTCGCGGGCGCGGAGCCGGCGTGGC
>JALZOI010000980.1 GCA_030857245.1 Myxococcota bacterium | reverse complement strand
GCGATCAGGGCCGCGACCACGAGCGCGAGCGGCGGCGCCGGTGTGCGACGCCCGACCACGACGGCGAGGCTGCCGAGCGCGACGGCGAGCAGCCAGCGTGTCGTCGGGGGAATCCCGACGCTGTCGAGGCCGGGAGCGAGCGCGATCCCGATCGCGACGGCAATCGCAACCGACAGCGGAGACATCGAGCGGCGAAACGACATGTGCGCGCTATCGACCGGCGGTCGCTGCAGTTGCGGCCGTGGTTGCTTGCCGTCGGGAGTGTCGGAGTCTTACGCTCGCGGAGGGATGAAGCTGGTACGCGTCTGCGTCGTGTCGTTTGTCGCGTCGGTCACGGGCGCGGGGGCGCTGGCGAGCGAGAGCTCGGCCGGCACCGTCGTCGGCAAGCTCGAGTTGCCGGCGCCCCCCGAGCGACCAGGTATCGTCGTGAAGGGGTTCCTCGACCGCGTGGAGAACCCGCTCGCCGAGGTGCGCAAGGTCGCGGTGACGCCCCACATGATCGTGGTGCTCGAGGGCGACGCCGCCAAGGTCGAGTCGCCCGGCCAGGTGAGCTGGGACCTCGTCGGCGAGTCGTTCGCGCGGCCCGTCGTCGGCGCGCCCGTCGGCGCCGAGATCGTGATCCGGAATGTCTCGAAGACGGCGCGCACGCTGGTCGCGCGCGAGGACGCCAAGCTCATCCCGAGCGGCCCGATCAACCCGACCGGACCGAAGTCATTCCGGCCGACCGAGCCGAACATCTACACGATCGGTGACAAGGACGCGCCGCACCTCCGCGGCACGCTGGTCGTCGTCAACACGAAGCACATCGCCACGGTCGATGCCTCGGGCAAGTTCGAGCTGCTCGATGTGCCCGAGGGCAGCTACAAGCTGCGCGTGTTCTACAAGGACAACTGGATCGAGCGCACGGACGACACCGTGAACGTGGGTGCGAAGGGCAAGACGGAAGTCAGCGTGAAGGTGCCGGTCGGGTATCCCCTCGTTGGCGCGCCGAAGAAGTGAGGTCGCGTGTTCTTCTCTAAGATCTGGTTCTTCCTCATCGCTGTCGCCGCCGCGATCGCGCTCACGATCGCTCTCGTCATGCCTCGCCCCGCGCAGCGCGCGCTGGCGGCCGAGGAGCAGCAGCGACTCACCGTCGCCTGCGGCGTGGTCGACATCCTGCTCACCGACGACGCGCGCAACCGCGTCGAGCTCGCGGGCTCGTTCGCGCGCACCGACAAGATCGTCGAGGCGCTCGATGCGGCCTCTGACGTCGAGAAGCTCGACGACGCCCGCATGAAGCAGGTGCGCGGCGTCGGCGAAGCGATCATGAAGACGATCCAGGGCACCCGGAAGCCCGACTTCGCCATCCTCATCGACAAGCGCGGCCGCGCGATCGCGCGGGTCAGCCTCGACGAGAATGACTTCGGCGACGTGCTCGCCGGCCGGCCGCTCGTCGACGACGCGCTCGCCGGCTACCTGCGCGACGATCTGTGGGTCCAGAACGGCACGATGTACTTCGTGACCGCCTCGCCGGTCCTCAAGCGCGATGCCCCCGTCGAGTACGTCGGCGCCGTCGTGCTCGGCCACGCGGTCACCAACGAGCTCGCGAAGAAGCTCGTCGGATCGCCCGGCGTCGACGTCGGCTTCTACCTCGGTGGCGACACCGTCGCGGCCAGCAAGACGCTCGCGCTCGACACCACGGCAATGCAGGCGGCTGTCGCCAAGCTCGCGGGCGAGGACCTGTCGCGCGACTGCGAGGCGAACCACCCGATCCCCGTGCGCGCGGGCAGCGAGTACTTCACCGCGGTCGTGGCGCGACTGCCCGGTGAGGCGGCGCAGCAGAAGGCGTACTACTCGGTGTTCGTGAAGCGTCCCGTCGAGCTCGGCTTCAAGGCCACGCTCGGCATCGTGCGCAAGGGCGACCTGTCGTTCGGCCACTTCCCGTGGCTCATCCTCGGCGGCGTGTTCCTGGTGGCACTCGGCGTGGGCATCGGCCTGATGTTCATGGAGTCCGATCGCCCGCTGCGCCGCCTCACCGCCGAGGCCGTGCGGCTCGCGAAGGGCGAGATCGAGCGGCTCAGCGAGACCACGCATCCGGGCAAGTTCGGGTCGATCGCACGCAGCGTGAACATCCACATCGACAAGGTCGGGCGCGACGCGAAGTCCGCGAAGAAGGATCTCGATCAGCTGCTCGGCCCGGCCCCGGAAGGCAGCCTCGGGACGATCGATCTGCTCGCGACCGCGCTGCCGGCGTCGCGTCCCGGTGGTCCCGCGCCCGCGGTCCCGCAGCCGCCGTCGGAGTTCCGGTTCGGCGGCTCCGGCCCGCAGCCCGCGTCGGGAC
>JALZOI010000979.1 GCA_030857245.1 Myxococcota bacterium | reverse complement strand
ACAGCGGCTCCAGCTCGCGGCAGCGACCTGAAGCGGCAGCGACCTGAAGCGCCAGTCCCACGTGGGACTGCACGCGGGGAGGCCGCCGCACCTCAGCGACGGATCTAACGACCTACAGACTCCTAGCACCGGCCGGCCGGGGGGCCCGGTCGTGCGAGCACGGCCGCGGGAGACCTCCCGTGCTAGCGTGCGCGCGTGACGAAGCCGCCCGTCCGCATCGCCCCGTCGATCCTGTCCGCTGACTTCGGGCGCCTCGCCGAGGAGATCCAGGCGATCAGCTCGGCCGACTACGTCCACGTCGACGTGATGGACGGCCACTTCGTCCCGAACCTGACCATCGGGCCGATCGTCATCGAGGCCGTCAAGCGCGCGACCTCGCTGCCGCTCGACGTCCACCTGATGATCGAGGATGCCGATCGGTGGGTCGCCGCCTACGCGAAGGCGGGCGCCGACATCATCGGCGTCCACGTCGAGGGCAGCATCCACCTTCACCGCACGGTCTCGCAGATCAAGGATCTCGGGAAGCAGGCGTGCGTCGTGCTGAACCCTGCGACCCCGCTCGAGAGCATCGAGTACATCCTCGGCGATGTCGCGCAGGTCCTCGTGATGTCGGTGAACCCGGGGTTCGGCGGCCAGAGCTTCATCCCGAGCCAGCTCGGCAAGATCCGCCAGCTCCGTCGGATGATCGACGAGCGCGGCCTCGACGTCGAGATCGAGGTCGATGGCGGCATCAAGATCGACAACGTCGCCGAGGTCTGCGCCGCCGGCGCGAACGTCGTCGTCTCGGGCTCGGGCGTGTTCGGCACGCCGAACTACGCCGAGACCATCGCCGAGCTGCGCAAGCGCGGCGAGGCGGCGCTCTACGCGCGGCCGCGCTGACCGGATCGACCGCTCAGCCCGCCGTGCGCTCGAGCCGCACGAGGTAGAACGCGTCGGCGTCGGGCGGCCACGTGCGGTGCTCGGCGACGATCCGCAGCCCGGTCCGCGCGACCAGCGCCGCGATCTGGTCGGGCCCCTCGGCGCGCGTGAACGTGCAGACCGAGTAGATGAGGGCGCCGCCCGGCGCGAGCCGCTGCACCATGGCGTCGAGGAGCTGCGCCTGGAGCGCGGCCATCCGAGGCACGGTGTCGGGGAGCAGCCGCCACTTCGCATCGGGATGGCGGCGCAGCACGCCGAGGCCGGAGCACGGCGCATCGAGGACGATCAGATCATAGGCGGGCGCGAGCGGCCCCGCCGGATCGAGCAGATCGCAGACGTGGCGCGTGACGCTGGTCAGCCCGAGGCGTTCGGCGCTGGCCGCGAGCAGGTCGAGCTTGGTCTTCGATTGATCGGCGGCGTCGATCGGCGCCGCATCATCGGCGAGCTCGGCGAGGTGCGTGGACTTGCCGCCGACACCGGCGCACGCGTCGAGGATGCGCTGGCCGACCCGCGGTGCGGCGAGCTGGCCCACCAGCTGCGCCCCCGCGTCCTGCACGGTCCAGCGGCCCGCAAGGAACGAGGCGCTCTTGCCGGGATCGCCGAGGCCGTCGAGGCGGAGGGCGGTCGGCACGAGCGGCATCGGATCGGCGGTGACGCCGGCGGCGGTGAGCTCGGCGGCGAGCGCGTCGCGCGTGGTCTTGCGCAGGTTCGTACGCGCGATCAGCGGCGCTTCCTGGCCGAACGCCGCGGCGACGGCGACCAGCTGCGCGGGCTCGACCGCCGCCGCGAGCTCCTCGACGATCCACCGCGGCAGCGAGTGCTCGACCTCGATCCGGGCGAGCAGCTCGCTCGGCAGCGCCGGCTCCCCGGCCCTGGTGATCTTGCGAAGCACGGCGTTGCAGAAGCCCGCGAGCTTGGCGCCGCCTTCCTTGCGCGCGGCGCCGACCGCATCGTCGACGGCGGCGTACGCGGGCACGCGATCGAGGAACAGCAGCTGATGCGCGGCGACCCGGAGCGCGGTCCGCACCTTCGGCGGCGTGCGCGAGAGGTCGGCGTGCGCGCCGAGCGCGCGATCGATCCGCGAGCGGTTCCGCAGCACGCCATAGACCAGCTCGGCGGCGAGTCGGCGATCGCGATCCGCGAGGCCGGAGCGCGCGAGCTCGGCATCGAGCGCGAGGGTCGCCCACGCCCCGCCCTTGTCGACGCGATCGAGCACGCGCCGCGCGAGCTCGCGGGGCGTCACCGGACCGCCGCCCTGCACGCTGCTCATGCGACCTCGGGCTTGCTCAGCACGTCGCCGACGGCGACGCCCCGCCCCGCCGCGAACTGCGCGGTCGTCAGGCGCTTGCGGCCCGGTGCCTGGATCTCCCGGATCACGACGGTGCCGTCGGCGCACGCGACGTG
>JALZOI010000343.1 GCA_030857245.1 Myxococcota bacterium | reverse complement strand
GGCGAAGCCCGCGCGCACGGCGAAGGCCGCGCAGGGAGCGGCCGCCGCGCCGCCGATCGCGGCCATCGCGTTGACGCCGGGGACCACCCCGGCGACGGAGATCGGCTACCTCGACGGTGGCGCGACGGCGTTCTGGGTGCTGTGTGGGGATGCGAGCACGCTGACACGCTGGCGCGGTGAGGAGGGATCGTCCGTCGACGCGAACGCCACCGACTTCGCGCGCGCTCTCGACGCGATCGACGAGGACGGCACGCTCGAGATCGGCGAGGGCAGCGGCGTCGCCTTCGAGGTCGGGGAGTGCGGTGGCTCGATCGTCTGGCAGCTGCCGGATGGCGTCGCGGTCTGGGCGTACGGCTGGGGCACGGGCGTGGACCGCAGCTCACCCGACGTCCGGAGCCAGCTCGGTGCGCGGGTCGCGGGGCTCCCCACCCAGGGCGAACCTCGCCACGCCGGGACGGTGACGATCACGAGCGGCTGCCTCGCGCTCCTCGTGCCGTTCGCCGCGGGCTGCACCGCCGAGCAGGTCGAGGCGGTGATCGCGAGCGGCGCGCCGCACCACGTCGACCAGCAGCGGGTGCTCGTGCCGTTGTCCGCCGGCGACTACGACATTCTCGACGAGCGCCTCGCACCGCCGCCGGCCTTCCAGCACGCCGACGACCTCGGCCGCTACCGAAATCGCGTCCGGATCGTCCTCCGCCAGGCTTCGTGATCGCCACCGCGCGGCGCGCTGTCGCGGGTCCGTTCGCGCGAAGTCGCCGGTGACCTTGCCGGTGACCTTGCCGGTGACCTTGCCGGTGACCTTGCCGGTGACCTTGCCGATGACCTTGCCGGTGACCTTGCCGGTGACCTTGCCGGTGACCTTGACAGGCGGCGCTCCGGAGACTCAGATCCCCTGGATGCACGCGTCGACGATGATCCGACGCACGCGCGTCGAGGTCGATCTCGCCGCCGTGGTCGGGAACGCGCGGCAGGTCCGCACGCTCGCCGGCACCGAGCTGTTCGCGGTCGTCAAGGCCGATGGCTATGGCCACGGCGCGGTCGCGGTCGCGCAGGCCCTCGAGCGTGCGAAGGCGGCGCGCGGCTTCGCGGTGAGCCTCGTCGAGGAAGGCGTGATGCTGCGCGAGGCGGGCATCGCGTCGCCCGTGCTCGTCATGGGACCGAGCCAGCATGGCGGCGAGGACGAGATGCTCGCCGCCGGGCTGACGCCCGTGATCGGCAGCGCCGAGGATCTCGCCGCGATCGCGGATGCGGTCCGCCGCCGCGGCGCACCGACCGAGGCCCACCTCAAGGTCGACACCGGGATGGGCCGGCTCGGCGTCGCGATCGAGGATGCGGGCGAGCTCGCGCAGGCCGCGGCCCACGCCGGGATCCGCCTCGTCGGCCTGATGACGCACTTCGCGTGCGCCGACACCGACGACCCGGCGGACTCCGGCTCGATGACCCGCGAGCAGCTCCGGCAGTTCGCCGACGCCGATCGCGTGCTCGCGGCGGCCGGCGCGCCGATCCGCGTGCGGCATGTGGCCAACAGCTCGGGCGCTTTGCTGTTTCCTGAGGCAAGGTTCGACTTCGTGCGGACGGGCATCGCGATCTATGGCAACGGCCGATGGCCGCAGGGTGCGGCGCGTACGCAGGCGATGCGCCTCGTCAGCGAGGTCGCTCAGCTCCGCTCGATCCCGGCGGGCGCCTCCGTCGGGTACGGCGCCGCCTGGCGAGCCACGCGGCCGAGCCGGGTCGCCGTGCTGCCGCTCGGTTACGCCGATGGCCTGCCACGTCGCGCGAGCGGCCACGCGCAGGCCGCGATCCGCGGCGCGCGGGTGCCGCTCGTCGGGGCGATCAGCATGGACATCGCGATCGCCGACGTCACCGACGTCCCCGACGTCGCCGTCGGCGATGCCGTCGTGCTGCTCGGCCGCGCCAGTGGCGGCGCCTCGATCACCACGGCCGAGTACGGCGCGTGGGCAGGGCTCTCGGAGTACGAGGTGACCTGCGGGATGAGCAAGCGCGTGCCCCGCACCTACGTCGGAGATCCCCCGTGAGCGATCCAGTGGACGCGGATCCCGGGCTCGATGCCGATGACGAGCCGACCACCGAGGCGGCGCCGCTCCCCGCGGGTTCGGGCGAGCCGGGCGACCCCGCGGCCATCGTGCCGTCGGCCGGCGATCCGGCTGCTCATCCGAAGCCCGGACATTCCTTCGGCGGCGCGGTCTGGGTCGGCGTCAAGGATGCCGGCGCGCCGGTCCAGCGCTTCCTCGATCTCGTCGGCAGTCACCTGATCTTCGTCGCGCGTGCGCTCGCGTGGCTGCCGCGCCGCCCGTTCCGCGGCAAGAACTACCTCGACGCCGCCGAGTACATCGGGTTCGGCAGCCTGCCGATCGTGCTGCTCGTCGGCGTGTTCACCGGCGCGGTGCTGTCGCTGCAGTCGGTATTCGCGTTCCGCGCGTTCGGCCTCGAGTCGTTCGCCGGCGGGACGACCGGCAAGGCGCTGTCGATCGAGCTCGCACCCGTGATGACGGCGCTGATGCTCGCCGGCCGCGCCGGTGCCGGCATCGCGACCGAGCTCGGGACGATGCGCATCTCCGAGCAGATCGACGCGCTCGAGTCGATGGCCGTCAACCCCATGCAGTACCTCGTGCTGCCGCGGCTGATCGCCGCGACGATCGTCACCCCGATCCTGACCCTGCTGTTCTTCGTCGTCGGGATGGGAGGTGCGTACCTGGTCGCGGTGATCTTCGAGGGGGTCGATCAAGGGCAGTGGGTCGCGAACCTGCGCGAGATCGTGCTCCCCACGGACGTCCTGCAAGGGCTCATCAAGAGCGTGTTCTTCGGGTTCCTGGTCACGCTGATCGGCTGCTACCAGGGCTTCAACGCGACCGGCGGCGGGCGCGGCGTCGGCATGGGCACGACCCGCGCGGTCGTCATGGGCTCGGTCTCGACCCTCGTCCTCGACTACTTCTTGACCGACATCTTGCTGTCGATCCTCGGGACGGGGCAGGGCGGCCTCTGACGACCTCGCCGCCGACCGGCCGCTCGCGCGGGTCGATGCACGCCCCCGGGATCGCGAGGACCGCCGTGCCAGGTGGCGATCCGTTCGTCACGCCATCGGCTCGGTGTCGGCCCCAAAATACCCGTCCGCGCCAGCGCCGGTATAAGGTGTCCGCGGTGGCGAGCTCGCAGTACACGTCCGCGGAGCAGAGCGCGTGAAAGGCGTCTCGAGTGGCGTCCGCGTGGCGGTGCTGTTCCTGCTGCTCGCCATCGGTGGCTACCTGGTGTGGAAGAACCTCGGCCAGGACCCGGCCGGCAAGGACAACTACGTCCTGTTCGCCAAGTTCCGCGATGCCTCGGGCCTGCCGAAGGGCAGCAAGGTCGTCGTCGCCGGTCTGCCGCAGGGCGAGGTCATCGACCTCAAGGTCGAGGGCCGCTACGCCAAGGTGACGTTCAAGATCGCCGATCGCATCCAGGTGTGGTCGAGCGGCGTCGTCATCAAGAAGGCGACGTCGCTGCTCGGCGACAACTACCTCGAGATCGACCCGGGCGACGAGGTCAAGCAGCTGCCCGACGGGACGACCCGCAAGTTCTCCGTCCTCGGTCCGAGCTGCGTCGGCTACAACTCCGATGACGAGGGGAAGTCGACGCCGTGCCGCCAGGTGCCGAACGTCGTCGAGGCCACCACGCCCGACCAGCTGATGCACCGCATCGAGCAGACGCTGCCGAACGTCGACCGCGTGCTCGAGAGCGTGCGCGACCTCTCCGAGGACGTCCGCCGGATCGTCAACGGCCCGCTGCAGTCGGTCGCGACCCGCGTTGACGGTCTCGTGCAGCGCGAGGCCGGCACGGTGGCCCAGATCATCCAGCGCGCCGATCGCGTGATGGCCAACATCGAGGGGCTGACCAACGACCTGCGCAACATCACGAAGGAAGCCGACCCGCAGCTCGCGAAGATCCTGCAGAACCTCGACGCCGCCTCGGCGGAGGCCAAGGTCCTCGTCACCACGGCGAAGCAGGAGCTCGAGCAGACCGGCACCGCGCTGCGCGGCAAGCTCGACAAGCTCGACGGCGTGATCACGAACACCGAGTCGATCACCGACAAGATCGACGACGACAAGGGCACGCTCGGCCGGCTCGTCAACGACCCCGCGATCGCCGACAACGTCGAGCAGATCACCGACGACGCGAAGGGCTTCCTTGGCACGCTGTTCGGGCTCAAGGCGTACGTCGGCCTGCGCAGCGAGTTCAACGTGTTCTCGAAGCTGGCGCGCCACTACATCTCGGTCGAGCTCCACACGCGCCCGGACAAGTACTACCTCGTCGAGCTCGAGAAGGGCCCGCGCGGCAACTACCCGGACGTCACGCTGACGTTCGACCCCACGGTCGATCCCAACAACTGGATCCGCCGCACGGTGATCCAGGACAAGATCCGGTTCACGTTCCAGTTCGCGAAGCGGTTCTCGTGGCTGACATTGCGCTACGGCCTCAAGGAGTCCACCGGCGGCATCGGCGCGGATGCGGACCTGCTCGTCTGGGGCGGCCGCACGCTGCGGTTCTCGACCGACGTGTTCGACGCGACCTTCGACGAGCGGCCGCGCGTCAAGCTCGCCGCGGCCATCGAGCTGTTCCGCCACCTCTACATCCTCGGCGGCGTCGACGAGCTGCTCAACGATCCGAACGAGCTGCCGATCGTGAAGGGCGGCTCCGGCGTGCCGATCCAGTTCGATACGTTCCGCTACGGTCGCGACTACTTCCTCGGCGCCCAGCTGCGCTTCAATGACGAGGATCTCGCGGCGCTGCTCACCGTCGGCGGCGCGGCCCTCGGCGGCGCGACGAAGTAGCGGCCGCGCGGCGCTACTTGTCGTGCGTGATCCGCACCCGGGCGATCAGCTCGCGGAGCTCGACGTCGTCGACCTTGGCGACCTCGCGCGCGATCTGCTCGCGCTTCGCCCCGGTGGCAGGGAGCGGGGTGGGCTTGAACGGTGGGGGGGGGCGGCTCGCGGTGGGCACCGTCGGCGGCGGCCGCCGGGTGCGGCCGGCCAGCTTGAACTTCACATCGTCGAACAGCCGCGGTTCGCCGAGGCGCTCGTAGAGCCCGCGCACGAGCTGGGGCCGCAGCATGTTGAGCTCGTGCAGCCACGCCGAGGTCGCAACCTCGATCCACAGGGTGCGCGCGGAGATGCCATCGGGGCGGGTGCGCGCGGCGATCCGAGGACCGACCAGCTCGGTCCACTCCGTGATCAGGCGCTGCCCGCGGATCTCGGAGTCCAGGCCGTAGCTCGCGAGTACCGAGCTGACGACGACGCCGGCGCGCGTCGCGGTGCGCAGGCGCGGAGGACCACGCCGCGGGGTCTTCCCCCGCGTGGTCACGACGCTCGCAGCCGACGGATCAGCTCGCGGAGCCGGCGGTCACCATCGCCATCGCGGCTGACGAAGCGCAAGCCCGAGCCACCGCTGGGCACGTGATACGAGACGCGCCCGGCGATCATGATCGGCGCGGCCCCGCCCGGCGGCACGACCTCGACCGTGAGCTCGGTGTCGATCGGCAGCGGCTCGGTCGTGGTCAGCAGCGCGCCGCCGACCCCGATCTCGGAGATCGCGGACTCGACGTAGCTCGAGCTGTTGGTGAGGCGGTAGCGGACGGTCACGGAGACCGGCAGCCGGTGGTGGCGGCGGCGCGGGATGTCGGTGCGCTTGCCCGAGAACACCTCGTGGAGGAACGTGAGCTTGACCTGCTCGTCGGCGGCGAGCTCGATCGTGGCGCCGGCCCGCACGCGCATGCGCGGGAGCGCGGGGCGCCAGGTCTGCACGTTGCCGCGCACCAGCACCTTGTTCGGCAGCAGCTGCGAGGCGACCTCGATGATCACTTCCTGACCGGCCTCGAGCTCGTCCGTCGTCGGAACGAACACGGGCTGGGTGACGGAGTCGCCCGGAGCGAGCTCTCGCCACTCGTCGGCCGAGCGGATTCGAAGCTTGAGGATCACCATCGACGCGGGACAGACCCTAGCAGAGCGACGCGGCCGGGCGCCACCCGGGATCGAGCGAAGGGCCTCAGCTCCGCCGACCGAACCGCATTCCCCAGACCTTGAGGAGCGCCTCGACCACGATGGCGCGCGACATCTTCGACTGCCCGACGCGGCGATCGACGAACACGATGGGCGTCTCGACGACCCGGAGCCCCTGCTTGAGGGCGCGGTACTTCATCTCGATCTGGAAGCTGTAGCCGTTCGACTTGATCGTCGCGAGGTCGATGGCCTCGAGGGCGGCGCGCCGCCAGCAGATGAAGCCGGCGGTCAGGTCCTGGACGTCGACGCCGAGGACGGTGCGCGCGTAGAGCCCGCCGCCGCGCGAGATCACCTTGCGCGCGAGGCCCCAGTTCTCGGTGCCGCCGCCGGGGACGTAGCGCGACCCGACGACGACGTCGGCGCCGTCCTCGGCGAGCGCGAGCATCTGCGGCAGGTAGCGCGGATCGTGGCTGCCATCGGCATCCATCTCGAACAGGTACTGGTAGCCGCGCGCCAGGCCCCAGCCGAAGCCCTCGACGTAGGCGGTGCCGAGCCCGAGCTTGCCGGCGCGGTGCATCACGTGGATGCGGGGCTCCGCCGCCGCGAGCTCGTCGAGCACCGCGCCGGTGCCGTCGGGCGAGTTATCGTCGACGAACAGCAGCTCGCAGCCGGGCAGGGCGGCGAGGAACTGCCCGGCGATGCCACGCACGTTGTCGTGCTCGTTGTACGTCGGCACCACGATCAAGACCTGCGACATGCCGCGCGGACCATAGCGATCCGGCAGGTGCGCTGCAACGCGCTATGCTCGGGATGGTGCCCGCCACGCGAGTGTGGATCTACGTGCTGTCGGTCGCGGCGCTGCTCGTGCCGGCGGGCGGCATCGCCTACCTCGGTGCGGTCTCGTACCGCGATGACCGGGGCGCGGTGCGCGCGCTGCAGGAGCGCCAGCACCAGGCGGCGCTCGCCGTCACGGCGCGGATCGGCGGCGCGATCGACGTGGCCCTCGACGAGGTCGAGCGAGCCACCGCGCTCGAGCCCACCGAGCATCGCCCGGCCGCGGCGGTCAGCGCGCCGCTCGGGCGGTTCTGGTTCTGGATCGACGCCAATCAGCAGCTCCGGGTGCCGCGGGCGGCGCCCGCCTCGATCGAGCTCGGCGGCTCCCTCGATCGCGTGGTCGGCTGCGCCTCGTCGAGCCGGCTCGAGGACTGCGTGCGCGAGCTCTCGACCCGACAGACGCGGACCGCGCGGCTGCACGCGGCCCAGCGCGCGGAGGCCAACGCCAACCACGCCGAGGCCCGGCGGCTCTACACCGCGCTGGCGGTGTTCGACGATACCGGGCCCGCGGCGCTGATCGGGCTCGCCCGCGTCCACGCGCGCGGGGGCGATCGGACGCGCGCGAACCAGGCGCTCGGCGATCTCGAGCGGCGGTTCCCGGAGCGCGCGATCGAGGGCGTGCCCGTGAAGCTCGTCGTCGCGATGCTGCGCGCCGAGGCCAGCGGTCCCGACGCGCTGCTCGGGGTCGGTGAGGATCTGCTCGCCGGTCACTACCCGATCGATGCGATCATCCGGCTCGGCGTGCTCGCGCGGATCCGCCAGCGCCTCGAAGCCGACCCCGCGCGTCCCCTCGCGCCCGACCTCGCGC
>JALZOI010000342.1 GCA_030857245.1 Myxococcota bacterium | reverse complement strand
CTCCACCGCGTGGCGACGTTCGCGAGCTCACCGGCCCACGCCGCGCCATGCGCTGCGAGCAACTCGCGTTCGCGGGCCCGGCGCGCCGCGACACCCGCCGGGGGGAGCCCACCGCGAGCGAGATCGCACTGCAGCACGACGAGCTCGCCGCGCTCACCGCCGATGAGGTCGGCCCACACCAGGCGCGGCGCGTCGTCGTCGGGTGCCCCCGCGCATTGCGCGAGCACGCGTGAGGCATGCGGATCCACGCAGCATCATGGCACCGGAACCCTGTCGCGGCTCGGCCGCCGCCGTGGCGCGCCGACGTGCACGGCATTCCCCGTCGGGACGCTCGCCGGAAGCGCCTGCACGTCCGAGTCGCATCGGGCGACCGGTGTATCCTGGGGCGAGTCATGAGTCCTCCCGGCCTTCCAGATCGCGCGCGCGTCGTCATCGTCGGCGGTGGCATCATCGGCTGCTCCGTCGCGTATCACCTCGCGCACCTCGGGTGGACGGACGTCGTGCTCCTCGAGCAGAGCCGGCTGACGTCGGGTACGACGTGGCACGCCGCCGGCCTGATGGTGACTTTCGGGTCGACCTCGGAGACCTCGACGCAGATGCGCAAGTACAGCTGCGATCTGTACGAGCGTCTCGAGGCGGAGACCGGCCAGGCCACGGGGATGCGGCGCACCGGCTTCATCGAGGTCGCGGCCGATCGCGACCGCCTCGAGGAGTATCGCCGGGTCTCGGCGTTCAACCGGCTGATGGGCATCGACGTCCACGAGATCTCGCCGGGCCAGGTCAAGGAGCTGTTCCCGCTCGCGCACGTCGACGATCTGCTGGCCGGGTTCTACGTCAAGGAGGACGGCCGCGCCGATCCGGTCGGCGTCACGATGGCGCTCGCGAAGGGCGCGCGCCAGCTCGGCGTCAAGATCATCGAGGGCGTGCCGGTCACCGGCGTGATGAAGCAGCGCGGCATCGCGCGGGGTGTGACGACGCCGTTCGGCAACATCGAGGCGGAGTTCGTCGTCAACTGCGCCGGCATGTGGGCGCGCCAGCTCGGCGACGCGATCGGGGTCAACATCCCGAACCAGGCCGCCGAGCACTACTACCTGATCACCGAGCGGATCCCGGAGCTCCGCGCCGACTGGCCCGTGCTCGAGGACCCGGGCTCGTACGGCTACTTCCGCGAGGAGGTCGGCGGGATGATGATCGGGCTGTTCGAGCCGCTGTGCGCGCCGTGGAAGATCGAGGGCATCCCCGACGACTTCTCGTTCGCGGAGATCCAGCCGGACTGGGAGCGCATGGGCCCGTACGTCGAGACCGCGATGAAGCGGGTCCCGATCACGTCGCGGGTCGGCATCAAGAAGTTTTTCTGCGGCCCCGAGAGCTTCACGCCGGATCTGCGGCCGATCGTCGGCGAGGCGCCCGAGCTCCAGAACTACTTCGTCGCGGCGGGCCTCAACTCGATCGGCATCCTGACGGGCGGTGGGCTCGGCCGCGTGATGGCGCACTGGATCGTCAACGGCAGCCCCGACGTCGACCTCACCGCGATGAACATCGATCGGCTGCACACGTACCAGCGCAACCCCGAGTACCGCCGGACGCGCACCGTCGAGTCGCTCGGCATGGTCTACAAGTGCCACTACCCGACCCACACGATGCAGACGGCGCGCGGCGCGAAGCTGTCACCGCTCCACGATCGGCTGGCGGCGCGCGGTGCGTACTTCAAGGACGTCAGCGGCTGGGAGGGCCCCGACTGGTACGCGCCCGCGGGCGTCGAGCCCAGGGTCGAGCAGCTGGCGTGGACGCGCCAGAACTGGTTCCCGTACTGGGAGGCCGAGCACCGGGCGGCACGCGAGGGCGTGATCCTGATGGACATGTCCTTCATGTCGAAGTTCCTCGTCCAGGGCCGCGACGCCGGGCGGATGCTGAACTGGATCTCCGCGAACCAGGTCGATGGCGAGCCCGGCACGATCACGTACACGCAGTGGCTCGACCGAGCGGGCAAGCTGCAGGCGGATCTCACCGTCGCCAAGCTCGCCGATGATCGGTTCTGGGTCGTCGCGTCCGACACCGCGCATCGCCACGTCGAGACGTGGATGACGCGGAACTTCGGCGACGCCCACGCGTTCGTCACCGACGTCACCGGCGGGCATGGGCAGATCAACGTGCAGGGCCCGCGGTCGCGCGAGCTGCTGCAGTCGATCACGACGGCGGATCTCTCCAGCGCGGCGTTCCCGTTCCGTACCGCGCGCGAGATCGACATCGGCTTCGCGCGCGTGCTGTGCATCCGCATCACGTACCTCGGTGAGCTCGGCTACGAGCTCTACATCCCCGCCGAGCAGACCGTGCACGTCTACGAGCGGCTCGTCGCGGCGGGCGCGGCGTACGGGCTCGTCCACGCCGGCCTCAAGGCGCTCGCCAGCCTCCGCATGGAGAAGGGCTATCGCGACTACGGCCACGACATCGACAACACCGACACCGTGCTCGAGGCCGGGCTCGGCTTCGCGGTCGATCTCAAGAAGCCGACGGGCTTCCTCGGCAAGGACGCCGTCGTCGCCCAGAAGGCGGCCGGTCCGCTGCGCAAGCGGCTGCTGCAGATCCTCGTCAAGGATCCGCAGCCGATGCTGTTCCACGCCGAGATCGTGCGCCGCAACGGCACGCCGGTCGGCTACGTCCGCGCTGCCTCGTACGGCCACACGCTCGGCGGCGCGGTCGGGCTCGCGATGATCGAGGGCGCCGAGCCGATCGACGCGAGGTGGATCGAGGCCGGCACCTGGGAGGTCGACATCGCCGGCACGCTCTACCCGGCGATCGCCTCGCTGAGGCCGCTCTTCGATCCCGAGAACCGGAAGATCAAAGCCTGAGCGGGCCCCCGCGGGCGGGTCATCCGCCGAGGGCGGCCGTCGCCTTCGCGACGGAGCCGACGCGCGCGCGCAGGTTGCTCCACGGATCGCCGATCAGGTCGAGGCGGGCGCGGAGGTCGCGGAGGCGGAAGCCGTCGGGGCGGAGCGCGTCGTCCTCGACCTCCTCCCACTCGATGGGCGCCGAGAGCGGGGCGCCCGGCTTCCCGCGCAACGAGTACGGCGCGATGATCGTGGCACCGAGCGCGTTGCGCATGAGGTCGAGGTAGAGCCGGCCCTGGCGGTCCTTCTTGTAGAACTCCTGCGTGAACTGATCGGGGTGGCGCTCGCACAGCAGGCGCGCGATCCGGTTGCCGAGCGCGGCCGTCTCGTCGAACGTGGCGGCGCCGTCGAGCGGCGCCACGACGTGGAGACCCTTGCTGCCGGTCGCCTTGACGAAGGCCGGGAGCTCGAGCGGCTCGAACAGCTCGCGGAGCTCGAGCGCGGCGCGGCGGACCAGATCGAAGCGGCCGTCGGGAGGATCGAGATCGAACACCAGCAGATCCGGGTGCTCGGGCCTCGCGGTCCGGCTCGTCCAGATGTGCATCGCGAGGCCACCCTGGTTCGCGAAGTAGACGATGGCGGCGGCCGTCTCGGCGACCGGATACGACACCCGCGTCTTGCTGCCGAGCAGGGCGCGGCGGATCCACGGTGGGTAGTGCTTCTGGGCGTGCTTCTGGAAGAAGCCGCCGGCCTCGATGCCCTTCGTGAACCGCTCGATCGTGAGCGCGCGATCGCGCAACTCGGGGACCATGAGCTCCGCGACGTCCTTGTAGTACGCGACGACCTCGCGCTTCGTGATGCCCGCGGCTGCGAACATCACGCGATCGAGGTTCGTCAGCGCGACCGTGATGTCATCGAAGACGTACTCCACGGCGCGTGAGCATGCCACGAGCCGCGGCGGCTGCGCCGGTCGCGCCCGCTGAGTCACCCTCGGCGGGACCCACGCGATATGGTGCGAGCGTGACATACGCGTTTCTGTCCCCCGAGTGGTTCGCCAAGGTCGACGAGCTGATCGCGCAGGCTGGTGATCTGCAGATCCCCACCGCGATGAAGGACGTCGAGGTCAACATCACCGTGACGTCGCCGGCGGGCGATCAGCAGGTCTTCCTCAAGGACGGGCTGTTCTCGCGCGGCCATCAGCCGACCGCGACGACGACGCTGACGCTGTCGGAGCCGCTCGCCCGCAAGATCTTCGTCGAGGCCGACGCCGCCGCCGGCGTGCAGGCGTTCCTGACCGGCGAGATCCAGGTCGACGGCGACATCGCCAAGCTCGTCGCGATGCAGACGGTGGAGCCGAGCAAGCCGCAGCAGCAGCTGACGAAACAGATCGCCGCGATCACCGCGCCCTGACGCGCCGGAGTACGCTGGCGCGATGCGGGTCGCCCTCGTGGTCGCCGTGATCGTCGCGCTCGCCGGCACCGCCGGCGCCGAGCGCACGAGCCCGATCCGGATCACCATCGCGTGCGAGGACGACGGGCGCACGAAGGTGTGCAGCGCGTTCCTGCTCGCGCTTGTCGAGGGCAACAAGCTGTTCCTGAGCTCGCCGCGCTCGTCAGCGGAGGTCGTGATCTACGTCACCGCCAACGAGATCGCGCTCGTCGATCGCGTCCACCTGCGATTCGTCGGCACGATCGTGGGCGCGCCACCCGTGGTCGAGCTCGACGTCGATCTCGACACCCGCGCCGATGATGACACGCAGCGTGCGCAGCTCGAGCCCGCCTTCAACCGCGGGATCGCGCTGTTCGTCGCGGCCCGCCATCCGAAGTCCGTCGCGGTGACGCTGTCGGCGCCCGACGATCTCGAGGTCACCGCGCCGAGCACGACGCCGCTGGGGTTCTCGATCGGGATCAACGGCTCGGGGAACTACACCGAGCAGTACCGCTCGTACAGCGGCGGCATCGGCCTCGAGGTGTCGCGGGTGACCCGGCGCGACCTCCTCATCGCGGAGCTGTTCGCGAATGGCGGGCGCACGCACTCGCCGCCGCTCCAGATCGATGGCCAGGAGGTCTCGCTCGATACCGAGCGGTGGTCCTTCGGCAGCAACGTCGGCGCCGCGTGGCTGTACAACCGCTGCTGGTCGCTCGGCGGCGTGGCCCGCACGCACCGCGGCGACGACAAGGCGCAGTTCCGCCATCAGACCTCCGTCGAGGCGGGGATCGAGTGGGATCGCTTCCTCCCCGATGACCCGCGTGGCAACCGGCTCGCGATCCTCTACACCGTCGGGTACCAGGTCGAGCGCTACAACCTGCGCAACGAGGTCGGCGAGACCTTCGCGCACTACGCGACGCACGAGCTCACGGCCAGCGGGAGCGTGCGCAAGGACAAGGTCAGCGTCGGCGTCTCGCTGTCGCTCGCGAGCCAGCTCCTCGATCCCGCGCTCCGCCACAGCCTCTCCGCGTCGCCGTACATCGAGTGGCAGCTTGGCAACCACATCGATCTCAACCTCGGCTTCTCGATCGCCAAGCGCGAGCTGCCGGGGCCGGACGAGAGCGCGATCGACCCGAGTGACTTCGAGCAGCTCCAGCGGCTGTCCTACGCCGACCCGCTGCAGATGAGCGGCTACCTCAACGTGCGGATCCACTGGGATCGCACGAACGGCGCGCGCAACGATCGCTTCAACGATATCTAGGGCCTGTCCCTGATTGGTCGTGACCGTGATCGTGGCCGTGATCGGGCCCGTGATCGTGGCCGTGCACGTGAACGGGAACGCTACCGTGATCGTGATCGCCCCCCTTGACGATCAGGGGTCGATCATTTTGGTCAGCATGGCAACGACCCGCTCGAGCAATGCGACGCCGACGGCGTAGTGCTCGTCGTCGATCAACTCGTCGATCTTCATCACGTCGAGGTGGGCAGCGGATTCCATCGCCGAGCCCCTGGCAATCGCGTAGTACCTGGCCTTGTCGGCACGGCCGGTCTTGCCGGCTCCTTCGGCGATGTTTTGTGGGACCGACTGTGCGGATCGGCGGAGTTGATCCACCAGGTCGGCATGGCCCTTGGGATGCGGTGACGCACCGCAACCGATCGAAACTACATGACCCGATTCAGGGACACTCCCTAGGCCCGCCCGGCAGTCAGCGCGGTCGACCGCCGTGCGCGACGCAGCGCTGGCCGATCAGCGGCACGACGGCGGCGAACGAGCGGACGTGGACCACGTCCTGGCCGCAGCTTTCGCAGCGCCGGATGTCCTCGCGGTCGCCCGCGGGGAGGGCGGCCCAGCGCTGCTGGCAGCGACCCTCGCCGAGCGCATGGTTCGCGCCCCGGGCGGGCTCGGCGGTGGGCCACCAGGCCGCGATGCGGTCGGAGATCACCGCATCGTAGTCGCCGGCATCGGGGACGCACGCCCGCAGCGCCGCGGCGAACGCAGCGGCGTCGGGATAGCGGTCGTCGACGTCCTTCGCGAGCGCGCGCCCGATCACGTGGGCGAGCCCCGGGGTGTGCGCGTGCAGCGGCGCGGGCGGCTCCTGCAGGATCGCGGTCAGCGTCGCGAGCTCGGAGGCGCGTCCGTCGAAGGGTCCGTGCCCGGTCAAGGTGGCGACGAGGTTGGAGCCCAGCGAGAACACGTCACTCGCCGCGGTCAGCGGGTAGCCCTGGACCTGCTCGGGCGACATCCAGCGCGCGGTGCCGGTGAGCGTCCCCGCGCCGACGTACGCCCGCTCCGTGCCGTAGGAGACCGAGGCGATCGGCGCGCGCAGCCGCGCGTGGCCGGTCGGATCGACGTACATCCGGTGCGGCTCGAGCCGGCCGTGCACGAACGCGGGATCGTGCTGGCGCAGCGCGGCGAGCCCGTCCGCGATCCCGATGACCTGCGCGACGCTCCAGCGCTCGCGCTCGACCGGGACGTCGGCGAGCTCCGTCGCCGCGGCGAGCAAGGTCGGCCCGCGATCATCCTCGATCTCGAACACGGCCCGCCCCGCGCTCCAGCTGCTCGCGAACACCCGCGCGATCCGGGGATGGCCGAAGCCCACCCACCTCGCGGTCGCCTCGCTCATCGCCTCGAGCCACGTGCGATCCTCGTCGACGAAGAACCACGCGACCCGCGGCAGCGGACTGTCCGGCGACCGGACGAGCCAGCGCTCCTCGTACGCCGGCGAGGGCAGCCGCTCGAGGAACTCCAGCGCGGACATCGAGCGAGTCTAGCGTCAATGCTGGTCGGTTGACGCCGTGCCACATGCTCGTGCCACGTCCCCGTGCTCGTACGTGCTCGTCCACGAGCTCTGCGGCAGCGCGTGCTGAGTCGACCGGGACCCAGCTTCGCTACGCCGCCCGAGCACGAGTACGAGCAGGTGCCACGTGCACGCCGAGCTCGACGAACCGGGCCAGCATCGAGTCTGGCGTGCCGTGGGCGACCCGGGCGGCGCAGCTCCGCGACCGTCAGTGCAGCGCGGCGCGGATCAAGCCATGGAACTGCTCCGGCGGGCAGCGGAACGCCCAGCCGACGTGGGTCCGGCACTGCGCACACACCGCGACCTGCCAGCTCCAGCCGGGGAACCACGAGAACGCCGTCTCGGCGGGGCCGACGTGGCCGCAGCCCGGCGCCGCGACGAAGCAGCCGATCGTGTGGACGATGCCACCCGGGTTCACGAACGTGTGCTCGTGCGCCCCGGCCCGCTCGCTGCCGTACGCGCGCTCGGTGATCCGGTGGTCGCAGACGGTACAGCGCAGCGCGTCGTCGTCGCCGGTCGGGGCGCCGGCATCCGGGCTCGTGCCCGGGCTCGCGCGACCGCGCCCGGCGCGCCGGTCATCGT
>JALZOI010000978.1 GCA_030857245.1 Myxococcota bacterium | reverse complement strand
GGGCGGCGGGCCCGGCCCGACGGCGGCGGGTCCGCCGATGGTGCTGCGGGGCGGCTGTCCGGGCGCGCGGGGCGGCACGACGTCCGGCGGCTTCGGAGGCCAGGGCGGCGGTGCGATCTACCTGGTCGCCGGGACGAAGATCATCCTCGACACGCGGATCAACGTCTCCGGCGGCCCCGGCCAGGCAGGGGGCCCGCAGGCGGGTGGGGGCGGCGGCGGGGCGGGCGGCATGATCGTGGTGCACGCGCCCGAGCTCGAAGGGAAGGCGGTCTTGATCGCGAACGGCGGTGGTGGTGGCGGGGGTTCGTCGTCGAGCATCGGCGAGGCGGGCAGCGAGCCAGATCCCATGCTGCCCTCGCGCTCCGCGCCGGGGGGCCTCGGGGCGCCGGCGGCGGGCAACGGCGGCAATGGCTACAGCATCACCGCCGAGGCGACCAATGGTGGCAACGGGGTGGCCGGCGCCGCCGGCGCCGGCGGAGGCGGCGGCGGCGGCGGCGGCGGCTACATCCGCCTCAGCCAGGTCGTCGCCAACGTGACCGCGTCGCCGGCGGTCGCGATCGTGCCGTGAATCCCAGGGGTCAGACACTACGTGCGAAATTTGCGGCCGTTAAGTCGCGAGAACTTCAAGCGCGATGGGGTCAGACACAACTTGTGAAAGCTGCGCCGGCCCCGTCGTGCGATCGTCGGTGAGTCGGATGCCAGCGGCTCCGGCATCCCGGCGCCGCTACGTCGGGTTCTGCCCGGTCAGCGTGCGCGCGATGATGCGCCGCTGGATCTGCCCGGTACCCTCGAAGATGTCGTAGATCTTCGCGTCGCGATACCACTTCTCGACGGGGTGCCCGGGCGCGAGCGCCTCCTCGCCGAGCAGCACCATCGCGCGCGTCGTCACGGCCTGCGCGGTGCGCGCGGCGTGCGCCTTCGCCATCGACGACTCCGCCACGTTCTCGAGGTGGTGGTCCGCCATCCACGCGGCGCGGTGCGCGAGCATGCGCGACGCGGTGATCTCCATGGCCATCTCCGCGAGCTCGAACATGATGTGCTGGTGGCTCGCCATCGGCGTGCCGTGCAGCGAGCCGCCCCGCACCCGCTCGAGCAGGAACTCGTACGCGGCGCGCGCGATGCCGGTCGCCTGCGCCGCGACCACCGGCCGCGTCGAGTCGAGCATCTTCTTGGTATCGGCGAGCCCGCCGCCTCCGGCCTCGGCGGTCGCCGCGCCGAGCATCATGTCCCGGTGGACGCGGACGTCCTCGAAGTGGACCTGCGCGGTCTCCGAGGCGCGGATGCCGAGCTTGGTCTCCTTCTTCCCGGGGATCAGGCCGGGCGTATCGCGGGCGACGATGAAGCCGCGCACGCCGGCGCGGCCCGCCGCCGCCGCCGTCTGCGCCCACACCACGTAGACGTTCGCGGACTGACCATTGGTGATCCACTGCTTGCTGCCGCGGAGGATCCAGTGATCGCCGTCGGCGCGCGCGGTGGTGGTCAGCCCCGAGATGTCGGAGCCGGTCGCCGGCTCGGAGAGCGCCATCGCGGCGACGTGGATCCGGCCGTGCTCGTCGGTGCCGGCGAGGAGCTTGCGGAGCTCCGCCTTCTGCTCGTTGGTGCCCATCCGCGCGACCGGCGAGCAGGCAAGGCCCGAGCCGCCGAGCGCGAGCGCGATGCCGGCGCAGCCCCACGCGAGCTCCTCCGAGGCGGCGACCGCCAGCCGGGCCTGGCTCTTCGGCTTCTGCGGATCGGGATCCTCGTCGACGCCGGTCAGCTTCTTGCGGCCGTCGAGCAGCGCACTCTGCGTCAGGCCGAGTGCCTGCGCGGACTTCATCAGCTCCCACGGCATCGACTCCTCCTGGTCGTGCTTGATCGCGAGCGGCCGCATCTGCTGCTGGGCGAACGCGCCGAGCATCTGGCGGATGCCGGAGAACAGCGGGTTGTTGTGGAAGATGTCCATGGCGTTGCCTCCTAGACCTTCGCCTTCGCGGCGAGCACGCGCCCGAGCCGCTCGTCGCCGTGCAGCGCCTCGAAAGCGCGCGCGTCACGCATGAGCTTCTCGACGGGGTAGTCGTTGACGAAGCCGTAGCCGCCGAAGATCTGCACGGCATCGATCGTCGCGCGGCTGACGACGTCGCCGGCGAACACGCGCGCGCGGCTCGCGAGATCGCTCGCCGCGGGCGTGCCGCGATCGATCGCCCACGCCGCGTGGAGCGCGAAGAGCCGCGCGGCGATGGCGCCGGTCTGCGCGTCATCGCGGAGCCGGATCAGCGACTCGAACGTGCCGATCGGCTGACCGAACTGCACGCGGTCCTGCGCGTACGCCTCGGCGTACTCCATCGC
>JALZOI010000341.1 GCA_030857245.1 Myxococcota bacterium | reverse complement strand
GCCTCGTCCGCCTGCACTGCCGTCGGCCGTGTGGATCAACAAGCCCAAGACAGGAGCCGATGCTCAGCCCACAATCGATTCACTAAACTAGTGCTCTCCGGTGTCTCAAACTCGTTGACAGGTTCCGGCCCGCCAACCCGCGGCTCGTCGTACAGGCCATCGAGGCGGCTCGCGATGAATCGATTCCGCCACTTGCCCACCGTTTGATCGGTCGTTCGCAGGCGCTCTGCGACTGCAATGTTCGACGAATCGTCAGCGCAACCGAGCACGATCCGCGCCCGGAACGCGATGCTGCGATTCACGTGGGCCCGCTTGGTCAAGCGCTGCAGTTCAACGCGCTCGACGTCGGTGATCGCCAGCTCGACCTTCGGCCGCCCACGCTTGCGCTTCGCCATGCCCCGTTAGATCACAGCGCGGATCATTCTCCTAGAGATTCCGCTTACAGGGGACTAGCACTCCACCGTAGATATCAGCGACGCGAAATTGTCGCCGGGGTCGGTGCACGCGGTGCTGGCGACAAGATCAGCGTGCCCCAGGGCGGCATCCTCAAGCTCGACGAATCCAAGCGTGAGCTTCTGTTTGTCACGCTCGACAAATCAGGCGGCGACTTCTCTGCCACGACGCGCTACCGCGACTACGCCATGAGCCGCGAGCTCTTCCATTGGGAGACGCAGGGCGCCGCCAGTGTCAGTTCCACGGCGGGCCGCCGTTACCTCGAGAGCGCGACCAACGGATGGCGGTTCTTCCTCTTCATCCAGCTCGACAAAGAGGAGGCGTACACATTCGCGGGGCCATTGACGTATCGCAAGCACGAAGGCGACCGGCCGATCGGGATCACCTGGGCGCTGGGGTACCCGCTCCCGGCCGATCTGTTCGAGCACTTCGCCGTCTTGGCGCAAACCTAATACGCGCCCTCACGCCTTCTCCAACGCCAGCGCGGCTCCAGCCACGTCGCTCACGACTCACCGCCGCGCGTATCATCCCGCGATGCCGACGACACTGCTCCCCGAGCTCGCTCACCTTCGCGCCGGGCCCGATGGCGAGGCCGAGATCCTCGCGGGGAGCCGCGGCGAGGTGACCTCCTGCAACGCCTTCGACTGGAAGAAGGTCGCGCCGGAGCCGGGCGGCACCGCCTGCGAGCGGATCTTCGGCACCCTGTTTCGCTGTGGGTGCGGAGCGGAGGACGCGATGACGGTGATCCGCCGCGATGCCACCGCGCGCGCGACGTGCGAGGCCTGCGGCGAGCCCGCGCCGAGGTCCGAGCGCGCTGAACGCTTCGGCCACATCGCGCTGCCGTTTCCCGTTGCGCACCCGCTGTTCGGCGACGCCTCGCCCCTCACCGCCGTCCCCGTCCTGCCGCCCGGCCTGCGCGTGATCGGCGCGACCGCCGCCATCCCGAAGCCGCCGCACCCGGTGTTGCGCTACACCGCCCTCGTCACGGCCATCGGGCGACTCGCCCGCATGCGCGCGATTGGCGCCAAGCCCGAGATCCTCGAGCGGTCGAGCTCGCGCATCACGCGCGACGTCGGTGAGCTGATGTTCCACCTGCTGCTCGGCTGGGGGCCGGGCGGCGTGGGCGCGTACCTCCGCACGCTCGACGACGCCGTCGGTCGTGGCGAGGTCTCGCTCCTCGCACCGGGTGCGCACGTACCCTCGATCCTGCGCCTGCGCGGCCTCGGCCTCGGCCTCGTCTCGCGCGCTCCGCACCCCGCTCCGCGCATCGACGCCTTCACCGTGACGCTGCCCGCCGCGCGCGCGCCCGCCGAGCTGCTACCGACGATCGCCGCGATCCCGGATCCGCTGCACCGGCTGCGCACCCGCGTCGAGGCCCGCGCGCTCGTGGTCGAGACGCTCGGGCTCGTCGTGCACGCCGCGGTGACCGGCGCCGAGATCCGGATCGCCTTCACGCTCGACGAGCGCTACCGCGGCGAGCTCTGGGAGGCCTCCAGCGGTGCCGGGCGCGTGTACTACCGCACGCCCGTCGAGGTGAACTACGTCGTGCGGGCCCTCGAGGCGATCGCCGGGGCGAGCATCGTCGACGTGCGCTACGCACGCATGTTCCGCGGCTGATCCCTCACCGAACCGGCGGCAGGCTCATCGTCGGCAGCGGAACCCTCCGTCCCCGCGTCCGTGCGCGGCATCGCGACGACGATGTCGCGTCCTTCGCCGTAGACTGCGCCGGTGCGTACCCTCATCGGTCTGATCGCGCTGGCCGCCTGCTCGACGCCTGCGCCGAAGCCCACGCCCACGCCCGCGGACGTGGCGTCGTCACGGGCGCCCGTCGGCACGGACCCCGCCCCGAGCTGCGAGGCCCGCGTCGACGCGCTGGCGGCGTGGCTCGCGTCGACGGCCTGGCAGGATGCACCGACCCTGGTGCACGGGTCGCTCCGCCACCGCTCCCCGCCTCGCTGATGCCGTACGCGCGTCGGCCCTCGCGTGCGCCGATCGTGACGGTGACGAGCTCCTCCGTCACCGTCGACGCCGATGCGCTCTGGACGCACGACGCGGCACGGGGCCCGGGCTCGCTCGGCGACCTGCGGAAGGCACTCGCCGAGACGCTCACGACGAAGCGCAAGGCGGCCCGCGACGACCGCTTCTCCGCCGTCACGTTCGTCGCCTCGAAGGATGCCCGCTGGGACGTCATCGTGGCTGCCTTCGAGGCGATCTCCCGTGCAGGTCTCATCGTCGACGTGGCCTTCGAGACGCCGCGTCACGTGCCGACGCCGCCGTCGGGCCCGATGCATGAAAAGTTCGCCGCAGCCGCGGACGATGGGATCGTTGCTTCCAGGCTCGGCGAGCAGCTGTTCGCACCGTGCCCACCAGCCAGCAACACCTTCGCGGCCGCCGCGATGCCGGGACCGCCGCATGAGAAGCTCGCTGCCCTCGTCGACGGCGTGGTTGCGGCGCTGCGCGCGTGCAGCTGCGCGACCCCGCCCGAGGATGCCCGCGCCTGGTTCTGGCACGTGGTCATCAACGATCGAACCCCGCGCGTCCGCGTGCTCACCGTGCAGCTCGGCGACGTGACGGGGACGCCGGTGCCCGCGTCCGCCAGCGATCCGTGGGAGACCACGGTGCTCGCGATCATGAAGGCCGCGGACCCCGGCCGCGGACGCAAGCCGGTGCGACTCCAGGTGCGGTGACCCCGCGAGCCGGACGACCCGTCGTCCCGGCTCGCGGTCCGGTTCATCCGGCGACGATCCGACGAACGCGCTCCGCGCTGCACCACCCGCGACGCTCGGAGCCGCGTGCGGAAACATCTCGTCGAGGACGTCCCGTCGTCCCCCGCCAATCGCGAGACGACGAGGTGCGAGCCGCGTCGCGACCTCAGATACCGCCGAGGGGACCGGGGAGTTCGTCGACCCGCGGGCTTCCCCGGCCAGCACGGGGCGTCCGCGGTCCGGACGGACGGCCGGCCGCCTCGGCGGCGGCGGTCAGGCCGAGGTGTTCGCTTCGCGCGAGGTCATCAGGGGGTCCACCGGCGCGCCAGAGCCGCGAGCCCGGTGCGCAGCTCGTCGACGGGCAGCCGGCGCATCTCGTCGAACACCAGCACCGCCTCGAGCAGCGCACCGAGCTCGGGCGGCCCCGTGAACGCGCGGCGCGCGTCACGCTCCATGTTGTCGAGCTCGTTGCGACACGCGGGCAGCTGGTACGCGTGCTCGCGCGTCGCGGCGAACCACAGGACCAGCGCGACGATGAACGTGGCGTCGACCAGTCCGACGAGCTGGGCGACGCCGGCGCTGCGTACACCCCGCTCGAGAACGACGAGGAGAGATCTTGCTCGCCGATCAGGGCGGCCACGCGTGGCGTGGCGCCGGTGTAGACCCGGTTGCCACGCTCGCCGGCGACGTACACGGTCTCGGGACGCAGCCCGACGCTGGTGTGCTCGCGCAGCTGCGCCCAGCCGATCACGGTGTCACAGAGCGCGAGTCCGAGCCGCACGACCTCGCCATCGGTCAGCGGTTCCGCTTCGTCGAGCGGGACGCCGTCCGGTCGGATCTCCGCGAGCATCGCCTCCGGCCAGATGCCTTGTCGGCGCAGCTCGCGCAGCTCGTCGGCGCTCGGATTCAGCTCGTCGGGGTAGCCGAGAAACGCGAGTGGCGCGAGACCTGGCACGTCATAGCGGAACCACTCGTCGAGCACCTCTCGCCCGGTCGCGTACGGGAACTCCTTGACCGCGACGACAAGCGCCCGCTCGCGAGGTTGCAGCTCACGTCCGCGCCACAGCAGCCCGCGCAGGTGGTCATCGAGCACGATGCGTCCGCCGTCGGCGGTCAGGCCGGCGCGGGGTCCACGGGGCACCTCGGCTCCATCATCATCATCGTCGTCATCGTCGGTCATGGGACATCCACGAAGCCGGCCGGCGGATCGCGCAGCAGCTGCGGCGGTTTGTTGTAGTACACCGTGCCGCCTTTCGCGAGTGCCGACCAGTCACCATAGAGTTCGCCGCTCCACAGGGTCTTGCAGTCCGGCCCGGACGCCTGCGAGCTCGGACGGCGAAGCGGTCGCGTCCAACATTCGCGGATGATTTCGGCCCGGCCACCGATATGCTGCCGGCGTGGCTCCCCCGCACCGCGACGTCATGCGTTCGATCAACGGAAGCTCGCTCCCCCTCGCCGCCCTCGTCGTCCTCGGCGCGGCCTGTCAGCCGCGCCCGACGACGGAGGCCGAGGAGCCGGACGGCCCGGCTCCTCTCTGTGCGGTCAACCGCGTGACGCACGAGCGCGTCGAAGGCTCGAAGCTCGTCGTCGAGGTGTTCGAGACGGATATCTGCGCGTCGCAAGATCGCACGCGCACGATCGAGCTGGCGCGGGTCGACATCGAGGTGAGCCCGAGCTGCCCCGCTGGCAAGGTGTTGCTCGAAGTCGGCGGCGGCGAGCGCGTGCTGATCCCGGAGCTCGCCGCACGGCTCGAGCGCCGCGCCATGAGCGAGCTCCGTTCGGCGCTCGCGAACTTCGCCGCCGCCAATCGCAACTCGTACGGCAAGGCCATCGTCGTCACCTGCACGGATCCGAAATGGCTCCTCGTGGTCGGCGGCAACACCGAGCCACGCGCCCAGCTGTACTCCGTGCCGCCGCCACCGCGCGCGGAGCCGCAACCCGATGACGAGGGACCGATCGTGCCGGAGCCGCCGCCGCGCGACGCGCTCGTGACGGGCACGTGCACCGAGTCGCTCGACGTCGGCAAGACCGTGTGGGTGGGCCGCGCCATCGCCACCGGGCTCATGTCCGGCCCGTCGAGCCTCACCACGTGGACGCTCGGCCGCACCGGCAACCAGGCCACGCTCGTGATCCAGGAGCTCCGCGCGCCGAAGCGAGGCGGACCGCTCGCCGACGAGCAACCCGAGGGCACGTGGGCGTGCGTTCGCTCGACAGCGTGGCAAGGCTCCGTGCGCGGCACTCCGCTGCGGTTCACCCTCTCGCAGGGCGCGAACGGCCAGCAGCTCGAGCTCGTATGCTCGAAGCGCTCCGTCACGACCGCGGAGGCTGTTGCCCGCCGCATCCGCGTGCCCCCATCGGACGAGAGCTGCAACGCGTCGCGCTGGGCACCCGCTGCCACACGTCCGATGCAGGTGCTCTCGTGCGTGACCGTGGCCGCCGATGCCGTGGAGCCGACGCCGTTCTTCCTCGCCAGCCGCCCAGGCGTCGAGCACGTCACCTACGACAATGACGACTGCGGCAAGCCCGCCACCGCGCTGCGCCGGATCCCGCGCGGAGGCGGGATCGCCACCGCCGTCAAGATTAGCGAACAACCCCGCGCCTACGTGCCAGCGCCGCCGCGACCATCACGCTGAGTCCGTCGCGAAGCGCAGCCCGCGTGCGCGCGTTCTCCTCCGAAGCAGCCGCCGAGCTCTACGCCTTCAGCGCCGCCACGACCTTCTCGATCTGATCCTTCGAGTCGCCGAACAGCATCTTCGTCACCGGCTTGTAGAACAGCGGGTTGTCGATCCCCGCGTACCCCGCGGCGCGGCTGCGCTTGTTCACGATCACGAGCTTGGCCTTCCAGACCTGGAGCACCGGCATCCCGGCGATCGGCGAGCTCGCGTCGTCCTCGGCGGCCGGGTTCACGATGTCGTTGGCGCCGATCACGATCACGATGTCGGTCGTCGGCATGTCGCCGTTGATCTCGTCCATCTCGTGCACGATGTCGTACGGCACGTTGGCCTCGGCGAGCAGCACGTTCATGTGGCCCGGCAAGCGCCCCGCGACCGGGTGGATCGCGAACCGCACGCTGATGTCCTGGCGGCGCAAGATGTCCGTCAGCTCGCGGACCGCGTGCTGGGCGCGCGCGACCGCCATGCCGTAGCCCGGCACGATGATCACCGACTTGCTCTTCGACAGCGCGTCGGCGAGCGTGACCGCGTCGATGTCCTGGACCTCGCCGACCGGCTCGGCGGGGCCGCCGGCGGCCTGCTTCTTCGGCGCGGCGCCGAAGCCGCCGAAGATCACGTTCCAGATCGAGCGGTTCATCGCCCGGCACATGATGTACGACAGGATCGCGCCGCTCGAGCCGACGAGCGCGCCGGTGATGATCAGCAGATCGTTGTGCAGCATGAAGCCAGCCGCCGAGGCGGTCCAGCCGGAGTAGCTGTTGAGCATCGACACCACGACCGGCATGTCGGCGCCGCCGATCGCCGCGACCAGGTGGACGCCGAGCACGCACGCGATCGCGGTGCCGGCGTAGAGCCCGACCTGGTTCCCGCTGTCCGCGTAGATCGCGGCGCACACGATCGAGCCGATCAGCATCGCGAGGTTCAGGAAGTGGCGCGCCGGCAGCAGCAGCGGCTTGCCGGAGACCGAGCCCTTGAGCTTGAGGAACGCCAGGATCGAGCCGGTCGTCGTGATCGCGCCGATCCAGACGTCGACGAAGATCTCGATGCGCAGCGAGAACGACGGCAGCGCCCGGCGATCGAGCGAGAACCCGACGAGCACCGCCGCGAGGCCCACGAAGCTGTGGAGCAGCGCGACCAGCTCGGGCATCTGCGTCATGCCGACCCGCGCCGCCATGATCGCGCCGAGCACCGCCCCGCCACCGATCGCGGCGAACACGACAGGCTGCAGCGGGCCGCCGAGCGCGAGCCCCGAGGCCGAGAGCGTCGCGGCGATCGCGATCGCCATGCCGAGGATGCCGTACAGGTTGCCGCGGCGCGCGGTCTCCTGGCTCGACAGCCCGCGCAAGCTGAGGATGAACAGCACCGCCGCGACCACGTAGGCGGCCACGATCAGGGCTTCCGAGTTGTAGAACGGGTCCATCGTTATTTCCTGAACATCGCGAGCATGCGGCGGGTGACGAGGAAGCCGCCGGCGATGTTGATCGTCGCGAAGAACGTGGCGGCGATCGCGATCCACACCGCGGGCTTGAGCTCGCCGACGGCGCCGAGCAGGCCGCCGATGACGATGATGCCGCTGATCGCGTTGGTCACGCTCATCAGCGGCGTGTGCAGCGCGGGCGACACGTTCCACACGACCTGCATGCCGACGAAGATCGCCAGCACGAACACCGTGACGTGCTGGATGAACTGCTGGGTCGCCGGGGTCGCGAGCGCGTCGGCGCGGCCGTAGCGCAGATACAAGTAGAAGCCGGCGGCGATCAGCCCGACGACCGACATCACGATCCCGGCCGTGCGCGACGGCGGCCGCGGCGCGGGCGCGTGGCCG
>JALZOI010000977.1 GCA_030857245.1 Myxococcota bacterium | reverse complement strand
GCGTGGAGCAGCCGCCGCCCTCGCTCGGCCAGCACACGCCGGCGCCGCCGTTGGCGCCGAGGCAGTCGTAGCCCGACGGGCAGCTGGCGCCGGCGTCGCACGCGGCGGTGCACTTCGAGTCCGAGCCGTCCGAGCCGCAACTGCCGGTCACGCACTCGTCGTTGCCCTCGCAGGCCGCGCCGAGGCCGCCATCGACGCCGCTCCCCGGCAGGCACAGGCCGCCGAGGCAGTGGAAGCCGCTGCCGCACTTCTCGCCGGCCGCGCACGACGACATCACGTGGACGTTGATCGTGGCGGTCGCCATCCGGTCGCCGGCATCGCTCGCCGTCACCGTGATCGCGTGGTCGCCGGGGGCCAGCGTGGCTGGTGCGTTGGCGGCGTAGGGACCCTTCGGGAACGTCGCGACGGTCGCGGCGTCGATCTTGATCGTCGCCGAGATCGCGTCGAGCGGCGAGACGAGCTGTGCGGTGATCGGGAAGCCGGGCTTGACCCACTGGTCGTTGCGCGGCGTGTTGACCGTGAGCAGGGGCTCGGCGAGGCCGGGCTGCAGGCCGAACGTGTTGATCATGTAGCGGAACGTGTTCTGCGTCGTGCCGCCACAGAAGCAGCGGCGCGCGGCGCCGAGCTCCTCACCGCACAGCGCGTCGTCGTTCTGGAACCGCTTGAGCGAGCCGAGCTCGAGGTACGTCAGCGGGTCGGCGGCGTTGAGCTCGTGATCGAGCCCCCACACGTGAGCCGCCTCCTGCACGACCGCACCGCACAGGTACTCGAGATCGTCGGTGGTCTGCGGGAACACGAAGCTGATGATGTTGTTGCGCTGCGCGTTGCACGAGATGAACGGCGCGACGCCGCCGGCCTGGAGCTCGGGGTGGAGCTGCGAGTCGCTGCCGCCGATCATGACCTCGAAGTGCGACACGCTCGAGCCCGGGTCGGTCGTCAAGATCTCGACGTCGAACGGCGCGAAGGTGTCCTTCACGCACTGCACGAGCTTGCCCCAGTGCTCGTCACCGTGGTGGTACGCGCTGAGCACGACGTTGGACTCGGCGATGCTCGAGCGATTGGTCAGCGAGTTGTCGGCGCCCGGGAACACCGCGCAGCCATTCGGCTTGCAGTCGTTGAGGTAGAGCTTGCGCGAGACCGAGGTCAGCGCGACCGGGCCGTTCGCGTCGGGCTGCAGCGGTGGCAGCACGCGGTTCTTCCAGACGATCGGTTTCTTCAGGGTGTCGGCGCCGGCAGGGCCGAGCCCGAGAGCCGGGACGAGCCCGATGACAGCGGCGAGGAGGGCGACGCGCATGGGCGAAACGGTAGGGGAGTTACCGGCGCCGGGACAGCACAAAGCACCCGGGGTGTGCTGGCAACAACACGCCGATCGCGCACGGCATGCATCAGCGCGCTTCCGCGGGGTGGGATGTTGATTCCCCACGGGTTTCGCGGGATGACGCGCCCATGCTCGCTATCGATCTCAAGGGGAAGCACGCGCTGGTCGCCGGCGTAGCCGACGATGGGGGCTTCGGCTTCGCCATCGCGAAGGCGCTCGCCGAAGCCGGCGCCACGGTCTCGGTCGCCACCTGGCCGCCGGCCCTCGGCATCTTCAAGACCATGCTCGAGCGCGGCAAGTTCGACGCCTCGCTCGCCCTCTCGGATGGCAGCAAGCTGACGTTCGCCAAGATCTATCCCCTGGATGCCGAGTACGACCGCCTCGAGGACGTGCCGACCGAGCTCCGCGAATCGCGCCGCTACCGCGACCTCGGCGACTTCACGATCGCGGGGCTCGCCGCCGCGGTGCAGGCAGATGGCGGGGTCGACATCGTCGTCCACAGCCTCGCGAACGGCTCCGAGGTCAAGAAGCCGCTGCTCGAGACCTCGCGCAAGGGCTACCTCTCCGCGGTCTCGGCGTCGGCGTACTCGATGGTCTCGCTGGTCCAGCGCATGGCGCCGGTGATGCGGCGCGGCGGCTCGTTCCTCTCGCTGTCGTACATGGCGTCGGAGCGCGCGGTGCCAGGCTACGGCGGTGGCATGTCATCGGCGAAGGCGGCGCTCGAGTCCGACACCCGCGTCCTCGCGTTCGAGGTCGGGCGCGCGTACCAGCATCGCGTCAACGTGATCTCGGCGGGCGCGTTCGCGTCGCGCGCCGCGAGTGCGATCGGCTTCATCGACCAGATGATCGATTACACGTCGCGCAACTCACCGCTCACCGAGTCCCTCACCGCGCAGGAGGTCGGCGCGACGGCGGCGTTCCTGTGCAGCCCGCTCGCGAGCGGGATCACCGGGTCGACCGTGTACGTCGACAAGGGCTATCACGCGATGGGGATCGCCGTGAACGGCGGGCTGACG
>JALZOI010000976.1 GCA_030857245.1 Myxococcota bacterium | reverse complement strand
CCAGGGTTCATAACGCCGCTCGCGAGGTGATCGAATTCCACGGGGTTGCGGCGTGCGACACAGATCGAAAAAAGGTGCGAGAAAAGCGACCTCGTTTGGAATTTCGGATCGGTGGCGGATGTCTTGGGAGCGATGGAAGCTCTCGAGTTCGTGCTGCCGGAACCGCCGTCGCCGTTTGGTGAGATTCGCCGCTTCTCGGCGGAGGGTACGGTGGTCGTTCAGGGAACCCTGGCGAGCGTGTACGTGGGCGGGACGCTGATCGGCGTGTACGACGAGGATGACGACGATCGCGGCCCTCGCAACGTGCTGTTGGTAACGCTGGCGAAGACAGGCGAGTTCCGTATCGGTCGATTGTCGGCGGCGTTCGGGATGACGAGCGAGCACTTGCGGCGGCTGCGTCGGACCGAGGAGGTGGGCGGGCTCGGTGCCGTAATCGTGCCGCGGCAAGGCAAGTCCGGAAAGGTGACGCCCGAGGTGCGCGCCGCATGGTTCGCGATGTTCGACGAGGGTCGGATGCCGATCGACGCGCATCGCGAACAGCCGCGACGAGATCGGCGCGCGTACTCGACGGTGTGGATGGTCTGGGAGCACTGGCGGCGCGAGCAAGCCAGCCGGCGTACGAAGGCGACTGCGGCGATCGACGCACCGGCATCGACCTCGTCGGAAAGTCAGCTGCCGCTGTGGTCCACGACGGACGATCTGGGCGAGCCATCGAGCAAGCCGACCCCGGAAGAGAGCGACGAGATCGTGCCGATGACCGCGCAGCCCGTGCGTGGTGGCAAGGTGGTGCAGCACGCTGGGTGTTGGATCTTGCTCGCACTCGTCGGCGAGCTCGGTCTGTACGAAGAGGCGCAGACCGCGTTTGTGGGGCGCCATCCCGACGGCCTGCGGATCGCACTCGATGCGGTGATCTGCGCGCTCGCGATCCGTCAGCTGGTGGTGGAAGGCGTGCGCCGGCTCGCGACACCGAGCGGCGCGACGCTGCTGCGCGCCGAGCGCGTGCCGACGGCGAGCGGCGTCCGCAAGCTGCTCTACCGTTTGCTCGAGCAAACCGATGGCGGCGCCGCTCTCGAGCGACAGATGACCGAGCGCCTGCTCGCGACGACGAAGCACGACGGCGGTCCCGCCGTGTTCTACGTCGACAACCACCTGCGCCCGTACACCGGCAAGCAGGTCGTGCGAAAGGGCTGGCGCATGCAGGACCGTCGGGTCCTGCCCGGCACGAGCGATTACTACGTGCACGACGAGGATGGGATCCCGGTGTTTCGCGTCGCGGTCCCCTCGCATGACAGCCTGGCAACGTGGCTGCCACCGGTCGCCGCGCGCCTGCGCGAGGCACTCGGTGACGACGAGCAGATCGTGCTCGCCTTCGATCGCGCGGGCGCCCACGCCGAGCTGCTCGCGGCGCTTCGCGATTCGCACTTCGACTTCGTCACGTACGAGCGCGCGCCGTACCCCGAGCTTCCGACGACGGTCTTCGCGCCGATCACGATCGCCGGCGAGCACGTCGGACTGTACGAAGGTCCTCTGCGCAACCTCGGCCAGAAGCGAGGACGCATTCGTCGGATCGCGGTGCGCACCGAAGACGGACGGCAAGTGAACTTCCTGGCGAGTTCGACGCTGCCGGCCGAGCGCCTCGTCGAGATCTTGTGGCACCGCTGGTGTCAAGAGAACGCATTCAAACACGGCGTCGAGCGCTGGGGCATCAACCAGCTCGACGGTCGTGGTGTCGAGACCTATCCGCCCGGAACGATCATCCCCAACCCAGCGCGTCGCCGTCTCGAACGCGCGCTGCGGATCGCACGAGTCGCCGAAGGCGACGCACGTCGCGATCTCGCGCGATTCAACGCCGACCACCCACGCTTCATCGCCGCCACGCAGGATCTCGCCGACGCACTCGATCGCCAGGAGAAGCTCCTCGACCTTCGACCGTTTCTTCCCAAGCACGCCCTCGTCGAGAACACCGAGCTCGCCGACTCCCTCGTGAAGCACGACGGCAAGCTCAAGTCCGTCATCGACGTGATCCGCGTCGTCTGCGCGAACGCCGAGTCCGAGCTCGCCACCCTGCTCGCGCCGCACATGACGCGACCGCGCGAGGCCAAGAAGCTTCTCGCGAACCTCTTCGCCGCACCCGGCACCGTCGTGGTCACCGATCACGCAGTCCATGTCCGGCTCGCTCCAGCCGCGAACAAGGCGGAGCTCGTCGCGATCGGAGACTTGCTCGCCAAACTCAACCAACGAGGACTGATTCTACCCAGCGATCACAAGCGGCTCCCGCTCCGTTTCGAGCTTGCGCGAACCAAACCCTGATCGATGCAACGTTATGAACTCTGG
>JALZOI010000340.1 GCA_030857245.1 Myxococcota bacterium | reverse complement strand
CGCGCGGCCTAGGCGAGGCCAGGCGCGCGCGTCGCGATCATGCGAAGTTCTTGTTCGCGAAGTCCCAGTTGACCAGCGTCCACCAGGCTTCGACGAACTTCGGGCGCGCGTTGCGGTAGTCGATGTAGTAGGCGTGCTCCCAGACGTCGAGGGTGAGCACGCACTGCTTGCCGACCGCGAACGGGGTCTCGGCGTTCGGCGTCGTCTCGATCGCGAGCGTGCCGTCCGCGTTCTTCACCAGCCACGCCCAGCCCGAGCCGAACTGGCCGACGGCCGCGTCGGAGAACTTCGTCTTGAAGTCGGCGAAGGTGCCGAACGCCTTGTCGATCGCGCCGGCGATCGCGCCCGTCGGGTCGCCGCCGCTCTTCGGCGCGAGTGAATTCCAGAAGAACGTGTGGTTCCAGACCTGCGCGGCGTTGTTGAAGATCTTCTTCTCGCTGGCCTGTCCCTGCGAGGCCTTCACGACCTCCTCCAGAGACATGGCCTCGTACTTCGTGCCGGCGGCGAACTTGTTCAGGTTGTCGACGTAGGCCTTGTGGTGCTTGCCGTAGTGATAGTCGATCGTCTCGGCCGAGATCGTCGGCGAGAGGGCATCCTTGGCCCAGGGGAGGTCGGGGAGAGTGAAAGCCATCGGTAGACTCCTTTGTGTGGCCTCTTTGTAGCCCCGCGTGGGGGGGCATGGGAGCCGGGAGCGGGTCAAATTGCCCGATGGCTCCTCTGGTGGCGGCTTTGCCCCATAATCGCGACGTGCTCGGTCCCCTCGGTCACGTCGGCGCTGGCCTCGCCTACCTCGCCACGGCGCGCCGGCGGCAGCGCAGCGATCACGCCACCGCGACGCAGCTCGCGTGGCCGGCGAGTCACCCGCTGCCGCCGGGCCTCGAGCTCACGTGGATCGGCACCGCCGGGTTCCGGCTCGCGTACCAGGGCACCGTGGTGTGGATCGATCCCTACGTCACGCGGCTCTCGATGGGGGCGCTGGTCGGCCGCCGCACCGTCCCGTCGTCCACCGCCGCGGTCGATCGGTGGATCGATCAGGCCGACGCCATTCTCGTCGGGCACACCCACTTCGATCACGCACTCGACGTCCCGGCGATCGCGCGCAAGTTCGGCTGCCCGGTCTACGGCTCGGCGTCGCTCCAGCACCTGATGGGCGTGCACGGCCTCGCCGATCGCGCGGTCGTCGTCGAGCCGAAGCGGACGTACGAGGTCGGGCCGTTCCGGTTCCACTTCGTGCCGAGCGTGCACAGCAAGCTGCAGCTCGGGCTCGGCATCCCGTACTCCGGGGAGCTGACCTGCGATCACGTGGACGACCTGATCCCGCAGGCGTACAAGTGCGGCCAGGTCTGGGGCCTCGCCATCGAGGTCGCCGGGACGCGGCTCTATCACCAGGGCTCGGCCGATCTGCTCGAGGACGAGATCGTCGACCGCGGCGTCGACGTGTTCCTGTGCGGCATCTCGGGCCGCCGGTTCACGCCGCGCTATGTCGAGCGCATCGTCCGCGCGCTCGATCCGAAGCTCGTCGTCGCTACCCACTACGACAACTTCTTCCGCCCGCTCGACCTCGAGCCGCGGTTCTCGTTCAACGTGAACCTGACGGGCTTCGCCGAGGAGGCGCGCGCGGCGTCGCGCGATCTGCCGGTCCATGTCCTCGAGATCGGCCAGCGGGTGTCGTCGGCCGGGCCGCCGCGCTAGGTTCGCCCGCGATGGCGAAGCAGCACTGGCTCATGAAGTCCGAGCCTGAACAGTTCGGGATCGCGGATCTCGAGCGCGTCCGCGTCGAGCCGTGGAGCGGCGTCCGCAACTACATGGCGCGGCTCAACATGCGCTCGATGCAGGTCGGCGACGAGGTGCTGTTCCACCACTCCAACGTCGCTCCTCCCGGGGTCGCGGGGCTCGCGCGCGTGGTCCGCACGCACGTGATCGACGAGACGCAGTTCGATCCGGCGAGCCCGTACCACGATCCCAAGGCGACCCGCGAGCAGCCGATCTGGGACTGCGTCGACGTGGAGTACGTCGCCACGTTGCCGCACTTCGTCTCGCTCGATCGCATGCGCGCCGACCCTGCGCTCGCGGACATGGTCGTGCTCAAGAAGGGCATGCGGCTGTCCGTGCAGCCCGCGACGCCGGCGGAGTACGCGCGCATCGTCGCCCTCGGCCACGAGGCACCGCCGCCCGAGCTCGCGGCGCCGCCGAAACCGGCGCGGAAGCCGAAGCCGAGCCCGAAACCGAGCCCGAAACCGAGTCCGAAACCGAAACCGAGTCCGAGTCCGAGCCCGAGCCCGAGCCCGAAACCGAAACCGAGCCCGAAACCGACTCCGAAACCGAAACCGAGTCCGAGACCGACTCCGAAGCCGAAGCCGAAGGCCCGGCGATGACGCCGGCCGAGGTCCGGGAGCTGCGGCGGGCCGGGCGCCATGACGATCACGTCATCGCCGCGCGAGCGCTCGTCCTCGATCATCCCGAGAACGTCCTCGCGCAGCTCGAGGCCGCCTACGGGCACGATCGCAGCGGCGCGGAGCGCACCGCGATCCTCCACTACGACGCGGCGTACCAGCTCGGGGTCCCCGCGGAGGAGCGCCGGTCGTTCCTCGTGGGCTACGGCTCGACGCTGCGCAATGTCGGCCGCGTCGATGACGCGGTCGCGATCCTCGCGCAAGCGATCGCGGACGACCCGGGGTACCCGGCGTTCGCGGCGTTCCTCGCGCTCGCGCTCGCCGATGCCGGGCAGCTCCGCGCCGCGCTCGCGGCGATGCTCGGCTGCGCGCTCGACGCCGCGCACCCCGGCGTGTTCGATGGCTACGAGCGCGCGCTCGGCGAGTATCACCGCGCGCTGCTCGATGCGACGCTCAGCTCGCCTTGAGCGCGACCGCGACCTGCATCTCGTCCTTCGCGACCGGGAAGGTCGCGACCGACAGCACGTTCTTGATGCACGCGCCGAGCGGCGTGCCGTTGAGGCTCGCGGGCTCGAGCGAGATCGTCTTGGCCTTGCCGTTCGGTGACACCACGATGACGACGCGGGCGCTCCCCGGCGGAACCCCGTGCTCCTGGGCGCAGCGCGTGATCTTCGGCTTGTGGGCCTGGATCACGACGTCGTACGGCGATGGCTGCTTCGTGATCAGCGGCTTGCGATCGTCGGGCTTGCGCTGACCGGGCCGGCGATCGTCGGGCTTGCCCTTGGCGGGGGGCGCGTCCTCGACCGCGGCGTCGGCGGGCGCGGCCACCGCGACGTCCTCGGCGCTGTCCGGCAGCACCGCGACGAGCGGGCCGATCGGCGGGTTCGAGGGCGACGTCGTGATGTTGACGACCGGCGGCGGCTGCTGGTTCTGCGTCTGCTGCCAGACCAGGAACAGCGCAGCGCCGGCGATGCCGACCATCGCGATCGCGAGCAGCGGCCACACCAGGCTGCGCCGCCCCACGATCAGGGTCCCGGGAGGCGGCGTCATGCCGGTCAGCGGGCTGAGCGCCGGGCCGCTGACGTGCGAGTCGGCTCCGAACGGTGGCGGGGTCTGACCCTGGAAGTCGCCCGGCTGGCTCGGCAGCCGGTGCCGCGCGCGGATCGCCTCGAGCGGCGGCGCGTCGCTCATCGTGGACTCCACCGACGGGAACTCGTCCTCGTCGTAGTCCTCCTCCTGCGGGATCGGCGGACCGTCGGGCACGATCAGCGGCATCGTCGAGCGACCCGCGTTGCTGCCCGGCTTCGTCTTGTGGATGACCTGCGACACCGCCGAGGTCTGCTTGTCGAGGTCCTCGGAGAAGCGCGTGCGGATGAAGTCGCTGATCTCGCCCTGGGTCCACGGGCGCTTCACGGCGGAGAGCGCGTCGAGGATCGCGCTGCCGAACTGCCGCGCGGTCGCGAACCGGCGCTCGGGTTCGCGGTCGAGCGCACGGTTGAGGGCGTCGGCCAGCTCGGCGGGAACGTCGGGACGGTAGCGACGGACGTCGGGGATCGGCTGCTCCATCACGGCGCGGAACGTCAGGTAATCGGTCTTGCGCTGGAACAGCCGGCGCAGCGCCAGCATCTCGTACGTGACGATGCCGAGCGCGAACACGTCGGCGCGGCGATCCACGGACGCGCCGCGCAGCTGCTCGGGTGCCATGTACGCGTACTTGCCCTTCACCGTGCCGGTCTGGGTATGAGCCGTCGCGTCCTTGACCTTGGCGATGCCGAAGTCGAGGACCTTGACGACACCGGAGTCGGTCAGGAAGACGTTGGACGGCGTGACGTCGCGGTGGACGATCCCCATGTACTCGCCGTTGCGATCCTTGAGCTCGTGCGCGTAGTGGAGCGCATCGGTGGTCTGCTGGAGGACGCCCCCGACGAACCCGAAGTCGAGCGCGAGGCCCGTCTTGGAGGACCGCCGCAGCAGCGGGAGGACGGTGATGCCCTCGAGGTACTCCATGACGATGTAGAGCTGGCCGTTGGTCTCGCCGAGCTCGTAGACCTGGCAGATGTTCGCGTGCGACATCTTCGACGAGATCTGCGCCTCGGCGATCAGCATGCCGCGGAAGCGCGCATCGTCCGCGAGGTGCGGCAGGATGCGCTTGACGACGAACAGCTTCTCGAAGCCCGCCGCACCCTCGAGCCGCGCGAGGAAGATCTCGCCCATGCCTCCCGTCGCGATCCGAGCGAGCAGCTCGTAACGACCCAGGCGTGCCGGCGCTTGCGCCCCCAGAGTTCCCATCCAGCAGCGATTCTAGCAGAGCCGCCCGAACGGTACCGCGCCTACATATCCCACGAGCGGCACGCCGGGCGGCGCACCGACGGTGGCACCGCGCCGGAGCTGCTATAGAAGCGCATGCGGTTCGAGCTGCACTGCCACTCCACGTGCTCCGACGGGACCGAGGCGCCCGAGCGGGTGGCGACCCGCGCCGCCGAGCGCCACGTCGAGGTCTTCGCGCTGACCGATCACGACACCTGCGCGGGGACCGGGGTCGCGGTCGCGAACGCGCGCTCGATCCGCGCCGTCGAGCTGTCGTGCGACGACGCGGGCCGCACCGTGCACGTGCTCGCGTTCGATCGCGGTGGTGACTGGGCCGCCCTCGAGGACCGCCTCACCGCCGTGCGCGTCGCGCGCAAGAACCGGCTGCGCGTGATGGCCGCGAAGCTGGCGCAGCGCGGCATCAAGCTCGATATCGAGCCGCTGATCGCCGAGGCCGATCGCCGCTCGGTCGGCCGCCCGGATCTCGCGCGGGCGCTGGTCGCCGCCGGCATCTGCTCGTCCAAGAAGGACGCGTTCTCGCGCCACCTCTACGATGGCGGCCCGGTCGACGTGCCGCACAGCGCGCTGCCGCTGGTGGAGGGCCTCGCGATCGGTCGGGCCGCCGGCGCCGCGATGTCGCTCGCGCACCCGCATCTCTACGACCAGCGCAGCGCGCCGATGCTGCGCCGCTACCAGAGCGACGGCCTCACGGGCATCGAGGCCTACTACGGCGGCTACGACAACCGCGAGCGCGCGCGGTGGATCACGCTCGCTGACGAGCTCGGCCTCGTCTGCACCGGCGGCTCGGACTGGCACGGTCCGGAGGAAGCGATGGCGCAGCCCGGCGTCGATCTGCCCGCCGATCGTAGCGACGCGCTGCTGCGCTGGCTCGGATGATCGGGGCGTCCGCTTTCAGCACGCGCGCGGTCGCGTCGCTGGTTACCATCGTGCCGCCATGGGCGTAGTCACCGACCGGCTGCAACGCCGCATTCGCATCGTCCTCGCAAGCGTGCTCGTCCTCGTGATCGCCGGGCTGACCGCGGCCGTCACCCTCTTGCAGACGATCAAGGCCTCGCACAGCGAGGTCGCCTTCGCCGCCGTGGACCGGCTCGCGCTGGCCGAGGGGCTGCAGACCGCGCTGCACCAGCGCGTCGGCGCAGCCCGCGGCTACCTGCTGTCGGGGGACGCCGAGTTCCTGACCGCCCGGGACCTCGCGTTGCGCGCCTTCGAGGACCGGCTGCGTCAGCTCGAGGCCGCCCCCCGACCCGACACCGTGCTCCCCACCATCCGGGTGCTCGCGCACGCCCACGATCAAGCCTCGGCCCGCGCGCTCGCGCTGCGAGCCGGCGATGAGGAGGCGGCCGAGCAGGTGTGGGCGGCCGACGTGCGCGACGCGCAAGAGGCGGTGGCGAAGGCGATCGAGCGCCTGATCGCGGACGAGCGCGCCCGCTTCCGCGCCGCGCGTGCCGCGTCCGAGACGCGTGGCGCCCAGGCCGTGCGCTGGATGATCGTGACCGGCGCTCTCGTCGCGCTGATCGTCACCCTGCTGTTCGTGGTGTTCGTGCGAACCGCTCGCGAGCTCGGTGCGCAGGTCCGCGCCGAGCAGCGCCAGGAGATGTTCCAGCTGCTCGAGCAGGTCCCCGTGGGCATCTTCGTCGTCACCGCCGAGGGCGATCCGTTCTACGCGAACCAGCACGCGCGCGGGCTGCTCGGCCGCGGCCTCGTCCTCGACGCCGCAGCCGGCAAGCTGTCCGAGGTCTACGCGGCGTACGAGATCGGCAGCGACCGGATCTATCCGATGGAGCGTACGCCGCTCGCCCGGGCCCTCGCGGGCGAGCACAGCGAGATCAGCGACATGGAGATCCGCCACGGCGATCACGTCATCCCGCTGCACGTGCGCGGTGCCCCGGTCGAGATCCGCGGCGAGCTCGCGTTCGCGGTCGCGGCGTTCCAGGATGTCCGCGAGCTCCGCCGGATCTCGACGCGCGACGCGCTCACGGGCCTGCCGAACCGGGTGGCGATCACCGAGGCGTTCGTCCGCGAGCGCGTGCTGTCCGAGCGGCTCGGCTGCTCGCTCGTCGTCGCGATCATCGATCTCGATCGCTTCAAGGCGATCAACGACACCCACGGGCACGCGATGGGCGACGAGGTGCTGCGGCGCTGCGCGAAGGTCATCGCGGGCTCGTTCCGGCGCTCGGACCTCGTGGCGCGGTGGGGTGGCGAGGAGCTCGTCGTCGCGTTTCCCGGGACCGACCTCGGCGGCGCGCGGCTCGCCGTCGAGAAGGCGCTGGTCGCCGTGCGCGCCGAGACCTATCCCACCGCCACCGGGGAGACCTTTCGCGTGACGTTCTCCGCGGGGGTCGCGCAGGTCGAGCGGGGCGAGACGCTCGACGCCGCGATCGCGCGCGCCGACGTCCACCTGTACGCGGCGAAGCACGCCGGCCGCAACCGCGTGAGCAGCGGTCCCGATGCGGTGGACTCGCCGCCCCCCCTCACCCGGTGAGCGGCGCGGTGGCCTCGATGGCGGCCTCGATCGGCTGGCGCAGGTCGAGGTGCTCGGTGCGCAGCTCGAACGTGCCGCGCGTGATCCGCGAGACGTCGAGCAGATCGTGTGATCTCGATCGATTGGTGCGCGCGCCGCAGCGGCACAGCGTGCGCCCATGCGACGCGCGCTGAACATCAGGCGGCTGGTTCACGCTCGCGATCGAGCACGTCCGCGACCACTGCCGCCCAGTCGGTGATGGCGCCGGTGACCCGACCCTCGGCGCGCTCCGGCTTGCCACCACCACGCCCGCCGAGCCGGGCTGCGAGCTGGCGGAACACCGCACCGCAGTCGAGCTTCGAGCCGGCGGCCCGGAACACCACGACCGTCGCGCCGTCGGCCTCGGGTGCGCACAGGATCGCGTCGCGACCGGCGGCGACCAGCTTGGCGGCGACGCTGCGGACGAGCTCGGCGTCGCCGGGGATCGTCGCGATCGCCGGACC
>JALZOI010000975.1 GCA_030857245.1 Myxococcota bacterium | reverse complement strand
GCGCGGCGGCGCGCTGGCCGGCCGCGCTTCGGAGCGTCGCGATCCTTGTCGTCGGGCTCGGCCGGCGGTGCGGAGGCCCACTCGAGGCCGGTCGACACGAACGGCGCGAGCTCGAACGTCGCGGCGCGGAGCCACGGCGCGAGCTCCTCGGCGCTCTCGTGGACGACGTAGTCCGCCCACTCGGCGAGCGGCGCGAATGCGGAGTCGGCGATCCGCTCGACGCGGAACGGGCCGCGGTTCGCCTCGCCGTTGCTGGCGATCGGCGCGAGCCACGCGACCTGACCCGACTCGATCCCGAGGATCGTGCGCAGGCGTTCGCGGCGCAGCGGTGGCTCGACGATGGCGCCCGCGGGCGAGTAGACGTCGGGCATGTGCGCGAGCGGCGCGTAGACCTCGGCGTCGAGTGACAGATCCGGCGGTGGGTGCCGGCTCGTGCGGGCGCGGATCACGATGATCGGGGCGTCCCCGCCGGTCGCGGCGAAGGTCAGCCGACCGACGACGTCATCCGGCAGGTATGCGAGCAGCTTGTCGATCGCGGCGAGGCCGTGCTGGCGGATCACCCACAGGCTCGCAGGCTCGCGACGCCCGGGCGCGAGCCGCAGCTCGACCTTGCGCCGGGCGGGCAGCGTGCCGCTCGCGAGATCGATGCGCTCGCCGGGGATCGCGAGCTCGAGGACGCTGTCGAGGCTGCGCCAGCCCTCGTCGCGCACGCTACGCCAGCGCTCCCCGGCGATCAGCAGCAGGTGACCGGGGGCGGCCTTGACGCGGCCGACCAGCGGATGCTTGTGCCCGAGCTCGGTCCACACCGCGTCCTGGCCCGGGGGATCGGGCGCGAACGCCTGGATGCCGCGCTCGCGATCGACCGCGCGCATGATCGTGTACGTCGGGGGATCGACGACGCGGATCACGCCACCTGCCGGGCCGAGCAGCAGCTCCTGCCGCTCGCAGCCGAGCCGCAGCAGCTCCGCGGCGAGGTCGACGAGGTCGGCCGCGTCCGGTGTCGTCAGCAGCACGAGCGCCGGGAGCTTCGCGACCGGCACGCGCGCCGGCGCGATGGCCTCGGCCCAGCACTGGATGCTGCGGGCACCGGGCGGGAGCGCCGCATCCACCGTGATCCCCGCGGTCCGCAGGGTCTCGAGCGTCGCCTTCGACAGCGGCTGCTCGGGCGCGAGCACGAGCGAGCCGTCGGGGGTCCTCGCCACCTGGGCTGGCTTGGCCTGGATCTCGGGCGGGCAGAGGCCGGAGGTGAGGACCACCCGGAGAGCGTCGTCGTCGAGAAATCCGAGGGCCACTCGACCGCCGAGCCTACCGCATCGGAGTCGACATGCTCGTTCGCGCCGCGCTCATTTCGGGCGTCCGCTCCGCAGGCCCGGCGTCGCCCCGCGCGCTCGATGTCGTCGCCGGGCTGCTGAGCACCACCCGCGGCCAGCCGCTCTCGAAGACCAGGTGGTCGATGCGGACGTCGCGGCGGTCGTTGTCGTCGGCCGCCCCCGGCTCGGCAGGTCGGCGTGCCCTCGCTCATGCGGTACGCGTGGTACGCGAGATGGAGCTCTCCGGTCGGGCCGCGCAGCAGGGACGCGTGCCCGGGCCCTGCCCACTGCGTGCCGCCCCGCAGGATGGGCGCCAGCCGCTTCTGGAACGGGCCGACCGGGCTCTCCGCGCGCGCGACGCCGAGCGCGTAGTCGGTGCCGCAGTACTTCGCGCCGCTGTACAGCAGGTAGTAGTAGTCGCCCTCGCGCGTGACGAGCGGCGCCTCGACGATGCGGTGCTCCCACGGCTCCGTCGCGGCCAGCACCTTGATCGCCGGCCCCGAGGTCGAGAGGCCGTCGACCTCGAGCGGCTGCACCCAGATCTCCGCGGGATCGGTCTCGACCTTGTAGTAGAGGTACGCGCCGCCCGCATCGCGCATCACGTGCGCGTCACTCGCGCCGGCGCTGTGCGTGACGATCGGGGCGCCGCGATCGGTGTACGGCCCGGTCACCGAGGGTGCGGTCGCGACGCCGATCGCGTTCGCGGATCCGGATCGCATGCTGAAGTACGCGACGTAGCCGTCGCCCACCCGGTGGAGCTCGGGAGCCCAGTGCTTGCCGGTGCCCCACGTCGGCCGCGCGCCGCGCGCCGGGAAGACCCAGCCGGCGTGCCGCCACACGTTCAGATCACGCGACTCGTGGATCGGGAAGACGTTGCCGTGCTTGCCGCCGGTACAGGTCATGTACCAGCGCGCGCCGGCTTGCAGCACCGCCGGATCGGGGCAGCCCTCGAGCACCGGATTCGTGATCGCGTACGTCGGCGCCGGCGGTGGCGCCGGTGCCTCGCGGGGCGCCGGCCGCGGCGGCGCGAGCTCCGGT
>JALZOI010000339.1 GCA_030857245.1 Myxococcota bacterium | reverse complement strand
ATCGCGAGGTGCTCGAGCCACGGGCGCTGGCGGGCGGCGATCAGCACGAGCGCGTCGCCGAGCAGGCCGGTCGAGCCGCGCAGCGAGATCCGGCGGACCACCTCGCCGACGGGGCTGGCGAGCAGGCTCGCGAGCACGAGCGTCGCCGCCGGGGCCTCGGTGACGACGAGGTCGGCGAAGCCGCGATCGAAGGTGGCCACCGCGGTGCCGAGCTCGCCCGCGTACCAGCTCTGGGTCGACGCATCCCACGCGACCGCCACCTCGTCACCGAGCCACGCCTGCAGCAGCGCACCCCGGCGCTGCTGGGTCCGGGCCCCGCCGCTCGCGTGCAGATCGAGGGCGATCAGCTCGCCGCGGGGGTCGCCTTCCGCCTGCAGGAGATCGGCGTAGACGGCGAGCGTCTCGGGGTCGCAGCGATCGTGGAGATCAGCCTCCAGCTCGTGGCGTGTCGACACGTGCAAGCTGCCGTAGTCACGGCCGCCGCCCGTGGCAAGCGGCGCCGCGCTCGGTAGCTTAGCGCCGGCCGCCGCCGCCGCCGCTGCGTCGACGACCACCGCCACCACCACCACCCGGCCGCGCGCGATCCCCAGCGCCGCGATCGTGACCACCGCGATGCTGCCCCTGGGGCGGCTTCGGCGGCGGCTTGGCGTCCATCGGATACGTCGACTCGAAGGGATGGCCCTCGACGACGGGGATCTGCTGGCGCGTCAGCTTCTCGATGTTCCAGAAGTCGGGACGCTCCTCGGCCTCGCAGAACGTCATCGCCATGCCCGCGGCGCCGGCGCGCGCGGTGCGGCCGATCCGGTGGACGTAGGTCTCGGGGACCTCGGGAACGTCGAAGTTGATGACGTGGGTGACGTCGTCGATGTCGATGCCGCGCGCGGCGATGTCGGTCGCGACGAGCACGCGGATCTTGCCCGCCTTGAAGTCGGCGAGCGCGCGCTCGCGGGCGTTCTGCGACTTGTTGCCGTGGATCGCCTGCGCGCCGATCCGCTCCTTGTCGAGGTGCTCGGCGATCCGGTTGGCGCCGTGCTTGGTGCGCGAGAACACGAGCACGCGGCTCAACGTGGTGTCGCGAAGCACGTCGACGAGCAGCGAGCGCTTGTCGGCCTTCTCGACGAAGAACACCTCCTGATCGACCTTCTCGGCCGTGGTCGCCGCCGGCGCGACCTGCACGGTCTCGGGGTTCTTGAGGAGCTGATCCGCGAGCTGCTGGGCCTCGCGCGGCATCGTCGCGGAGAAGAACAGGGTCTGACGCGCGCGGGGCAGCAGCGCGATCACCTTGCGGACGTCATGGATGAAGCCCATGTCGAGCATGCGATCGGCCTCGTCGAGGACGAACACCTCGAGCGGCTTGAGATCGACGAGCCGCTGGTTCGCGAGGTCGAGCAGCCGGCCCGGCGTGGCGACGAGGATGTCCATGCCCTCGCGCAGCGCGCGCTTCTGGGCATCGACGCCGACGCCTCCGAAGATCACCGCGTTGCGGAGCTGCAGGTGCTTCCCGTAGATGGTGAAGCTCTCGCCGATCTGCGAGGCGAGCTCGCGGGTCGGCGTCAGGACGAGGCAACGGATCGGGCGCGCGGCGCTGGGCCGCGGAGCCTTCGCCGCGAGCCGCTGGAGGATGGGCAGCGCGAACGCCGCGGTCTTGCCGGTGCCGGTCTGGGCGAGGCCCAGGAGGTCGCGGCCAGCGAGGACGTGCGGGATGGCCTTCACCTGGATCGGGGTCGGCTGCACGTAGCCTTCCGCGGCGACCGCCGTCATGAGGGGCGGGATCAGGCCTAGCTCGGAGAACAACATCGGGCCCAGATAGCACGAGGGCGCCCTCATAGGCAGGGCACCCTCCGCTTCGTCAAGAGTTCGTGACGGGACGCCTAGTTACTTGAGCTGCTTCTCGATGGAGGTCTTCACCTTGGCGTCGAAGCCGGCGCCGTCCTTGACGGTGTTCTTGAGGTACTCGTCGCGCTGTTTGGCGAGCTCGACGATCTCCTTCTCGGCGAGCTGGCGCTCGGCGAAGCGCTTGGTGACCTCGGCCTTGAGCGCCGCCTTGTCCTTGCCGCGGAGGTCGCTCGGCAGCGAGCTCTCCTCGATGGTGTCGAGGTCCATCGTGCCGCTGGCGACGCCACCGACGAGGTCATCGGCGGCGCGGCCGGCACCCGGCTTGCCCTTCTTCGCGGCGTAGTACGTCGCGCGGTCGGCCTTGGCGGCGGGCGCGGCGGCGATGGCGGCGGCCATCTTGCCCTCGTGGCGGCGGCGCGTGCTGTCGTCACCGACGATGATCGACGTGCTGTCGATGCGCGCCGAGAGCTCGGCCATCTTGGCGTCGTACGGCGTCGCGACCTGCTGGACGCCACCGTCTTGCTCGATCGAGGAGAACTCGCCGCGCGAGAGCGACGCGATCCGCTGGAAGCTCTGCGCCGTCGCGTGATCGTTGCCGCAGCGGATCGTGTTGATGATGATGCCGCGGTCGCGCGCTTGCTGCGCGAGGACCTCGAAGGTCGGCACCTCGCCGCGGCTCGCCGGAGGGGCGTCTCCGACGAGGAACACCAGCTTCCGCGCGCCGCCGCGCCACTGCATCTTGTGGAGCGTGTCGTCGAGCGCCGCGTCGACGTTCTCCGGCGTGTCGCCGCCGCCGGCCGCCTGGTACGTCGCGAGCTCGGCGAACACGGCGTCGAGATCGGTGGTCAGCGAGTACGGGCGGGTGACGTAGTCATCACCGATGTCGCGGTAGGCGACGAGCCCGATGCGGAGGTTCGCGTTCGGATCGGTCTTGCGGATGTGCGTGGCGATCGACCACACGGTGCGCTTCGCGCCCTCGAGCAGGCCACCCATCGAGCCCGTCGTGTCGACCGCGAACACCACATCGATCTGGTTCGTCTCGGTCGTGACCGTGATCGGGTCGGTCACCGGCACCAGGGAGGGCTTCGCATCGTTGCCGCGCGACCACGGCGTGAGCAGGGCGGCCGTGATGATGGTAGCGGCGGCGGCGGTCGGGATTCCGTAGCTGACGATGCGCTGGCGGGTGATCATGCCTGTGTTCCACGCACGACCCCGGCGTCCGATCTGACGTTCGATCGGCGGACCACGCGTTCCGGCGACTCCCTGACAGCGCGCATCGCGTGGGCGGATTCACCCAAGGTTGGCCCGGGCCTGGGGTCCGCCGGATCGCGGGTCGAGAATCAGTGGTTTCGCGTAGTTACGGACCGCAAGTTGTGCAAGTGTCTGACGCCACCGCGACGGTGGTGTGGCGCCGGACGTCGAGCGGGCGGCACACCCGGCCCCCACAGACCCACAGCCGGAGCCGGAGCTCGACGGGGTGGTCGCCGGCGGCGGTGCCCTTCACCGGGATCGCGAAGCGGGGCGCGTCGGCGCCCGGGTCGGCGGCATCGGGGCGCCCGAGCCGCGCCTTCTTGAGGGTCACGCCGGCGGGCGCGACGAGATCGATGATGACGGGCGCGTCCTTGGAGATGGTGAGCCCGCGATCCACGGCGATCGCGACCGGCAGCGTGCCCGTCGTGCCGAGCGCGACCTCGATGCGCGCGGGGATGCGGATGTCCCAGCCGCGCTCGGGCTGGGCACCCGCGGAGCCGCTCGGACCGAGGACCGCGAGCGCCACGGACAGCGCGGTCCGCGCAGTCACCGCACGTCGGGCGAGGGGCACGCCCCGAGCTTACAGGATCTGCGTCGCGAGCTCGGCAAGGGGCGAGCGCTCGCCCTTGCTGAGGATGACGTGGCCGGCGATCGCCTCGTTCTTGAAGCGCTCGGCGACCGTGGTCAGGCCGTTGTTCGAGGCGTCGAGGTACGGATGGTCGATCTGGTACGGGTCACCGGTCAGGATGATCTTCGTGCCCTCGCCGGCGCGCGTGATGATCGTCTTGACCTCGTGCGGCGTCAGGTTCTGCGCCTCGTCGACGATCATGTAGACCTGCGGCAGCGAGCGACCGCGGATGTACGTCAGCGGCTCGATCTCGATGAACCCGAGGTCCACGAGCTCGGCGTAGCTGCGGCCGTCCTTCTTGTCATTCTTGGTGATACCGAGGAGCAGCTCGAGGTTGTCGTAGATCGGCTGCATCCACGGATTGAGCTTCTCCTCGACGGTGCCGGGGAGGTAGCCGATGTCGCGGCCGAGCGGGAAGATCGGCCGCGAGACCAGCAGCTTCGAGAACACCTGGTCCTCGGTGACCTTCTGGAGGCCCGCGGCGATCGCGAGCAGCGTCTTGCCGGTACCCGCCTTGCCGACGAGGGTGACGAGCTTGATGTCGTCGTTGAGCAGCATGTCGAGCGCGAAGTGCTGCTCCTTGTTGCGCGGCTTGATGCCCCACACGCCCTCGCGGAGCTTCTTGACCGGCACGGCCTGGCCGGTCGCCTTGTCCCAGCGCGTCAGTGCGGACTTGCCCGTCTCGTCCTTGAGCGTCAGGTACTCGTTGGCGTGGAGACCGGGCGCGTCGACGGCGACCGCGCCGTCGGCGAAGAACTGCTCGATCGTGCCGGCCGGCACGAGCAGCTCGCGGTTGCCCGAGTAGAGCTCGTCGATCGTGATCCGCTCGGGATCGAAGTCGATCGTCGCGAGCCCGAGCGCGTCGCCGCGGACGCGCATGTTGACGTCCTTGGTGACGAGGACGGTCGGGTTCTTGGGATCGGCCTCGCGGACCTCGAGCGCGATCTCGAGGATCCGCTGGTCCATCGACCGCGAGTCGTAGCTCGGGTTCTTGACCGGGTTCTTCGAGAGCGCGACCCGCACGGTGCCGCCGTTCGGCATCGGCTGCGCCTGCGAGAGCCCGCCTTCGCTGCGATGCTCGTCGAGCAGGCGCGCCACCTGGCGAGCGTTGCGACCGAGCTCGGACTGATCCTTCTTGAACGTGTCGATCTCTTCGATCACGTAGATCGGAATGATGACGTTGTTGTCGGCAAACGCGTAGAACGCGCGGGCGTCGTGCAACAGGACGTTGGTGTCCAGGACGTAATTTTTGACCGCCACGGAGGGACATTCAGCCGCGGAGTGGCTGGTGTCAAACTGCCCTGGTCACGAACGACGGACGCCCCACCCCGTCGCGGGCCGATCTCCGTCCATGGTTCCCCGAGCCGGGAGGCAGCCGCGGGTCGCCGCGTCAACGACCGCGCGCTCGCGCCACCGCCGCGCGCCCAGCGATCGGCCCCGGGCTTGCCGTGCGGCGAACCTCGTGACGGCTCGTGGGGACCACCGCGCACGCAGCTTGCTGGGCTGGTCGGCATGCGCGCACGCAGCCTCGTCCTCGTCCTGCTCGCTGGGCTGGTCTCCCAGGGCTGTTACTGGAAGAAGTCGAGTGGCCCCCGCGGCACCAACCTCGACTTGCTCGACCGGACGCCCGACCACCCGCCCGGGCAGCCGCCCGGCTCGCCGAGCTAGCCGTCAGCTCGCCTTCTGCGCTTTCGACGGCTCGCTCTTGAGCTTGCCGTCGGGGACCCCGGCGCGCGCCGCGGCCTGCTTCGCCGCGAGGGCCTCCGCCCAGGTGACGACGCGATTCCGGCCGGTGTGCTTCGCGTGATAGAGTGCGAGATCGGCGCGCTCGATCAGCGTCGCGCGATCGCGGCCGTCTTCCGGGAACGCCGCGATGCCGACCGACTCGGTGACCGACAGCGGTCCCTTCTCGGTGTCGACGACGACCTTCGAGATCTCGATGCGGATGCGCTCGGCGACCGCGCGCGCCTGGGCGACGTCGACGTTGTCGAGCAGCACCGCGAACTCCTCGCCGCCGTAGCGCGCCGGCACGTCGATCTTGCGCGGCACCTCCTGGAGCACGCGTGCGACGCGGCGCAGGACCTCGTCGCCGACCGGGTGACCGTAGCCGTCGTTGACGCCCTTGAAGTGGTCGATGTCGCACAGCAGCAGCGCGACCCGGCCGCCGTTGCGCGACGCGCGCTCGAGCAGATCCTCGAAGCGCTGCTGGAACGTGCGGTGGTTGGTGAGCCCGGTGAGGCCGTCGGTCGTGGCCATCGTCTCCATCTTGCGATAGAGGAAGCCGTTCTCGAGCGAGACCGCGACCTGGTTCGCGATCACGGCGAGCATCTCGCGGACGTCCTTGCCGAACCGCTTCTCCGCGCGCGCGATCAGCGTGAGCGTGCCGATCGGCTCGTCGGCGGCGAGCAGCGGCAGGATCAGCAGCGACTTCGCGTCGTCGATCTTGACCTTGCGCGTGTAGATCGGCGCCGACACCTCGCGGAGCTCGCCGCCCGCCGGCAGGTAGTGCCGGTTCTTGACGACCATCGACGCGAGCCCGGCGTTGTCCTTGAACTCGAGGTCGGCGAGCTGCTTCGGATCGACGAGGCCCTCGCCGCCCGCGCGGATCCGGACGGCGGTGATCTTGTGGCGCAGCCGCAGCTTCTCGTAGAGCGCGATCGCGCCGACGTCGTAGTCGACGATCGCGGCGGCGGCATCGAACGCGGTCTCCATCACCTGCTCGGGCGTCAGCGCGCGGCCGAGCATCGCGGTCGCCTGGTAGAACCGCTCGTGCTCGTACTTCGCGCGCTCGACGGCGCGGAACACCTGCTCGGACTGCACGACCCGCAGCACCTGCGCCGAGGCATCGGCGAGCAGATCGCGATCGGCCTCGGTGAACGGCGCATCGCGATCGGCGGCGAGGATGCCGCGCAGGTGACCACCCTCGATGATCGGCACCGCGACGAGCGCCACGCCGCCGCGCCCGCTGTCGTAGTACGGGAGCTGGCCCGGCTTGGTCGCCGCGCTCATCACGGGCTCGCGGTCGCGCAGCACCGCGCCGAGGATCCCGGTCGACGCGAGCCGCGGCGACTCGGTGATGTCGTCGGCATCGGAGACGACCTCCTTGAGCTTGACCCGCTCGCCGTCGTCATCGAGCCAGAGCAGCGCGACCGTGGTGGCGCCGAGCGAGCGCTTGAGCGTCGCGAGCATCCACGACGCGGCGTCGCCGATCATGCCGACGCCGCCGATCGCGAGCAGCCGCTCCTCCTCGTCGCGCGGTCGCGGCGCGCGGGAGCTCGGGCCGAGGGACGCGGCGATCAGGCGGTAGTCGCGCGCGGACTCGCGGAGCGCGACGAGCTCCTCGTCGAGGCGGATCGCCCGGCGGCGGCGGTAGCGCGCCGTGAGGCCGCGCAGCAGCAGCGCATGCGCGAGCGCCGCGCCGGTGATGCAAGCGACGTGGATGGCGGCGACGAGCAGCGTGCGCTCGTCGAAGCCGGTGCGGATCACGAGCGCGGCCTCGAGCAGCAACGCGGCGCCGAGCGTCGCCATCGCGCCGGGTCGCGCGAGCACCGTCATCGCGAACGCGACGAGCCCGTAGAGCACCGGATAGCCCGGCGACCACAGCCCGCCGGTCACCGCGATCAGCAGGTGAACGCCGGAGACCAGCGCGAACGCGAGCTCGAGATCGGCGAGGTCCGTCGCCGCGCCGAGCCAGAACGACGCGCGCTGAGCGCGCGCCGACGGCGTCACGAACTGGATGCGCCGGATCACCGCGAGCGCGACGAGCGTCGTCACCGCGACCGCGACCATCGTCATCGGCAGGCTCGGCGTGGCCGCGAGGACCGCCGCGCCATCGGCGCCCCCGACCGCGACCACGGCACACGCGACCGCGCCGGCGATCGCCCCGATCGAGACCTTGGTCGCGCGCCGGAGGCCGCGGCGCGACAGCCGCAGCAAGTGGAAGCGCGCGCGCGAGGGCGGCGCCGGTGCCCGCGGAACGCCGCGCGCGCTCACGGAG
>JALZOI010000338.1 GCA_030857245.1 Myxococcota bacterium | reverse complement strand
GCAGCAGCGAGGGCCGCCGCGAGCACCTCGCGCGCGCGCACGACGGCCTTCGCGTCGGCGCGCAGCTCGTCGGCCTGCCGGCGCAGCGACGCCGCATCGACATCGGGGAACGGCACCTTCGCGAGCTGGCTGGTGAACAGCTCGATCACGCAACGCACATCTGCGGGGACCGGATCTTCGTCGGCGGCGCGTGCCGCATCGGGACCGGCATCGGGACCCGCCGCGAGCGGCGTCATGGACAGGTGGGCCGAGGACATGAACACATGTTCAGTACACGCCCCTGGTCCTGCCGTCAAGCAACCGACGGTCGCGCGGAGGTCCACGCCATGCAGGCTCGACGTCGGATGAAGCCGACCCGCCTCGTCGCGCTGCTCGCGCATCCCGTCGGGATCAGCGTCGCGGCTCTCGCCACGGTGATCGCGACGCGTGATCGTGCGCTCCCTCCCCGCTTGCTGGTGGCGCTGCCGCTGGGCTGGATGACGTCGAAGCTGCTCAAGCGGCTGCACCCGAAGCAGAAGCCGCGCTTGCTGTCGCTCACGCCGCGCCAGTCGTTCCCGAGTGGGCACACCGCCGCGACGACGGCGTTCGCCGCGTGCTTGATCGACGGCTTCGGCGCGTGGCGGGCCGCGCCGCTGGCTATCGCGGGCGTCGCGCTCGTCGATGCCGCGCGCGTCCACGACCGCGAGCACCGGATCTCCGAGGTCCTCGTCGGCAACGCCATCGGGCTGGGCGCCGCCGTGGTCGCATCGGTGATCGCGCGCCGGCTCGAGCGACGGCGCCGCGCGCGGGGCTCGGAGCCGCTGCCGGCCACCGCTCCGGCGCTAGCGATCGCGGCGAAGCCGCCGATGGAGGCCGGTCACGGCTGGCGCGCGACGTCGGCCGCCGGTCGGATCGCGCCGGGGCTGCACGCCGTGAGCTCGGAGAGCGACGACGCATACCCGAGGCACGAGATTTCCTCGCGGGACGTCAACGTGCGGCAGCGCTCGACCGGCAGGGGCTCCGCGCCATATCGCTCGAAGGCGCCGGGCTCGTTGCTGACGAGGCGGCGCGCGTTCTCCGTGGCCTTGGCACACGGGTCCGCGTCCTTCGTCGGCTCGTTCTTGCATGCCGCCAGCGACAGCGACGATGCGAGGATCGTGAGGAGGAGGATCGATTTCATAGCCGCGAGGTCCTGCATTTCTCGCGCTCACCGCCGCTCGCGCGGGCCGTGGTTCCTGGACGATCCGGAGCCGTTCCCACCGTGCGTTCATCCCCCTCGTCACCGGCCGCTGCCGCGACCGCAACGCGCCCGCTCCCCAGCCCGCCGTGGCAGTGTGCGGATCAGCGCGCCGCTCCGTGCGCCCTCCGTGCGCGGGTCAGCACTGCGAGCGTCAGCGGCTCGAACCGCTCCGCCGGCCGCACGAGCTCGTCCGGGCCCCGCGGCGTGGATCCCGCCCGGGGCAGCAGGCCCCCCCCCCCTGGATCGGGCGACGCCGACGGTGCTGGGCGGCTGGGGACGTTACCAAGTCGGCTGGACCTGGCTATTGTTCGGCCATGTCCGCAGTCAGCGTCACCGTGACCCTCCCCGATGGCAGCCAGAAGCAGGTCGCTGCTGGCACGCCGATCGGAGAGTTCGTGCGGGACTCGATCGGTCCGGGTCTCGCGAAAGCCGCCGTCGTCGCCAAGGCGAACGGCACGCTCGTCGATCTGTCGCGCACGCTCGACGCCGACACGCAGCTCGAGATCCTCACCACGAAGTCGCCCGAGGCGCTCGAGGCGATCCGCCACGACGCCGCCCACATCGTCGCGGATGCGGTGCAGCGGCTGTTCCCCGGCACGCAGGTGACGATCGGCCCGTCGATCGAGAACGGCTTCTACTACGACTTCGATCGCGGCCAGCCGTTCACCGAGGACGAGCTCGCGCGGATCGAGGCCGAGGCCAACCGGATCATCGCGCAGGACCTGCCCTTCGATCGCAGCGAGGTCTCGCCCGATCAGGCGCGCCAGCTGTTCGGCGCGAAGGGCGAGACGTTCAAGGTCGAGATCATCGAGGACATCGTCGCGAAGGGCGCGCAGGTCCTGTCGCTGTATCGCCACGGCGACTGGATCGACTTCTGCGAGGGACCGCACGGCCCCTCGACCGGTCGCGTCGGCGTCATCAAGATCCTGAGCTCGTCGGCGGCGTACTGGCGCGGCGATCACCGCAACAAGTCGCTGCAGCGGATCTACGGCACCGCGTTCTTCGACAAGAAGGGCCTCGACGCGTGGCTCAAGCAGCGCGAGGAGGCAGAGAAGCGGGACCACCGCCGGCTCGGCAAGGACCTCGATCTCTTCCACTTCCACCCGTACTCGCCGGGCGCCGCGTTCTGGACGCCGAAGGGCACCGCGATCTACACCACGCTCGCCGCGTACATGCGGCACCTCGCGCTCGGCAACGGCTACGTCGAGATCAAGACGCCGCTGCTCTACAACAAGGCGCTGTGGGAGATCTCGGGCCACTGGGGCAAGTACCGCGACAACATGTTCCTCATCGAGGACAGCGAGGCGAAGGCCGCCGGCGACGCCGATCCGTACAGCTTCTCGCTCAAGCCGATGAACTGTCCGTCGCACCACGTCTACTACGGCTTCAAGAAGCAGAGCTATCGCGACCTGCCGCTGCGGCTGCACAGCCAGGACGTGCTCCATCGCAACGAGGCCGCGGGCTCGCTGGGCGGCCTGACGCGGGTGCGCCAGTTCGCGCAGGACGATGCCCACATCTACTGCCGCGAGGACCAGATCGCGGACGAGGTGCAGCGGTTCGTGAAGCTGCTCGATCACGTCTACAACGCGGTCGGCCTCCAGTACTCCGCGAAGTTCGCGACCCGCCCGCCGCAGCGGATCGGCGATGACGCGATGTGGGATCGCGCCGAGACCGCGCTCAAGTCCGCGCTCGACGCCCTCGGGCTCGCGTACGAGCTCAAGCCCGGCGACGGCGCGTTCTACGGCCCGAAGATCGACTTCGACGTCTCCGACAGCATCGGTCGCAAGTGGCAGCTCGGCACGATCCAGCTCGACTACGCCGCGCCCGAGCGCTTCGACCTGACGTACGTCGGTGAGGACGGCAAGCCGCACCGGCCGGTCGTGCTGCACCGCGCGATCTATGGCTCGTTCGAGCGCTTCATCGCGATTCTGATCGAGCACTTCGCGGGCGCGTTCCCGCTGTGGCTCGCGCCCGTGCAGGTCGCGATCGTCACCGTCACCGACCGCGTCAACGATCACGCGCGCACGCTGGTCCAGCGGCTGGCGGCGGCGGGCATCCGCGTGACGTTCGACGACAGCAACGGCACGATGCAGGCGAAGGTCCGCGAGGCCTCGCTGCAGAAGATCCCGTACACGATCGTGATCGGCGACAAGGAGGTCGAGACGGATCAGGTCAGCGTGCGCACGTTCGGCGCCGACAAGGCGAAGATGGAGACGCTGCCGTTCGCGGACTTCGCGCAGCGGCTCGCCGAGCAAGCGCGCTTTCCCTGAGCGCGGACGTCGCGGCCGCCGCCGCCGCCTGAACCGATGATCACCGGCGCCTGCCCTTCCGAGAGCCGCCGGTGAGGAGGCCGCACCAGCGCCGAATGCGCCCCCGCCGCTCGCGCGCCTGCCGCACACTCGATGGGTGATGCTGCCCCCGGACGACGCCGGCGTCCCGGTGGAGCTCGAAGACGTGGACACCCGTCCCGTCGTCCTGCTTCGCCACATCCTCGTCGTCGACGATACGCCCGCGAACCTCGTGGCGGCCGAAGCGGCGCTCGCCCCGTTGAACCGGACGATCGTGACGGCGGCGTCGGGCACCGAGGCGCTCGCGCGGCTGCTCGAGCAGGACTTCGCGCTCGTGCTGCTCGACGTCAAGATGCCGGGCATGGACGGCTACGAGACCGCGCGCATGATCCGCGCGCGCGCACGGACGCACCACCTGCCGATCATCTTCATGACGGCCCACGAGTACGACGAGGCGTCGGTGCTGCGCGCGTACGAGCTCGGCGCCGTGGACTTCCTGTTCAAGCCCGTGATCGCGGAGGTGCTGCGCGGCAAGGCGTCGGTCTTCGTGACGCTCCAAGAGCGCACCGAACAGCTCGCCGCGGAGCGCATGGAGCACGACTTCGAGAACCGGCGCCGCGACTACCAGACCGAGGCCCTGCGCCGCGAGCGCGATCGCGAGCTCGCGGCGAACCAGGAGCTGGCCCGCCTCAACGACGCGCTCGCGGAGAACGATCGCCGCAAGGACAGCTTCATCGCGATCCTCGCGCACGAGCTGCGCAACCCGCTCGCGCCGGTCCGCACGTGCGTGGACCTGATCCGCGAGCAGCCCGAGCAGCCGCTCTCCACGAGGACGATCGACATCCTGGATCGGCAGACCAGCGTGCTGAGCCGGCTCGTCGATGACCTCCTCGACCTCTCGCGGATCAAGGCCGACAAGATCGAGCTCCGCCCCGAGCACGTCGATCTCGTCGACGTCGTCGAGGCCGCGCTCACGACGAGCCGGCCCCACCTCGACGAGCGGCGACATGAGGTGATCCTCGAAGCTCCGGCCGCGCGGATCGCGGTCGCCGCGGATCCGGTGCGGTTGACGCAGGTGCTCTGCAACCTCATCAACAACGCCGCCCGCTACACCCGACCGGGCGGTCGGATCGAGATCACGTGCAGCGCGTCGGCGGACCTCGGCACCGTCCAGGTCCGTGACAACGGGATCGGCATCCCGACCGAGTTGCAGGCGTCGATCTTCCGCATGTTCGTGCAGGAGCGCGTGCGGTCCGACGGGTCCGGGGGCCTGGGCCTGGGCCTGGCGCTCGCGCAGCGCCTGGTCGAGCTCCACCACGGCACGGTCACGGTCGCCAGCGGGGGCCGCGATCAAGGCAGCGTCTTCGAGATCCGCATCCCCCTCGTGGGCTCGGCGAGCGCGCTCGACGTGCGCAAGCGGACCGGCGACATGCCTGCGCTGCCGAGCATCGTGCGATCACCGCAGCGCACGATCCGCACCGTCCTCATCGATGACAACCGCGATGCCGTCGAGCTGCTGAGCCAGCTCCTCCAGGCGCATGGCATCGAGGTGCTGACCGCCTCGGATGGTCGCACCGGCGTCGCGCTGATCCGGGATGTCCGGCCCGACGTCGCGCTCGTCGACCTCGGGCTGCCCGGCCTCGACGGGTTCGGCGTCATCGAAGCGCTGCGCGCGGAGTGCCCCGACCTCAAGACCCGGCTCGTGGCGCTGACCGGTTATGGCGATCCGGCGGACCAGGACCGCACGAAGCGAGCTGGCTTCCATGCTCACCTGGTGAAGCCCGCGACGGCGGCGGCGATCCTGGCGTGCGTCTCGGGCGTTGTCACCGACGAGCTCGCCTGACCGCCCGCGAGGGCATCGCCTTCGCCTCGGCGCCGATCGTGGTCAGCGCACGGAGGCCGCGCTCGTGGCGAGCGCTGCGCGCCGGGCTCGCGACGACAGGACCTCGCGCCACCATGGCGTCGGGCCGTCGACGTGCTCCGGCTCGAAGGCGGCGCCGAGCCGCGGCGTGAGGATGCGCGCGCCGTACGAGGGCGCGAGCTCGACGAGCTGCTCGCCGGGCTCGTTCCAGCCGTGGAAGCCGAGCGAGAACGTGCCCCAGTGCACGGGCAGCAGCGTGCCGCCGCCGAGCATGCGGAACGCCTCGAGCGCGTTCGCCGGCCCGAGGTGGATCGATCCCCAGCTCGGATGGAACGCGCCGATCTCGAGCATCACGAGATCGAACGGTCCGAAGCGGCGGCCGATCTCGGCGAACTCGGGCGTCAGGCCGGTGTCGCCCGAGAAGAAGACCTTGCGCCGCTCCGACTGGATCACCCACGACGCCCACAGCGTCTTGTTGCGCCCCGTCAGCGTGCGCCCCGAGAAGTGCTGCGACGGCGTGGCCGTGAAGTGCACGCCGCCGACCTCGGCCGCCTCGAACCAGTCGAGCTCGGTGATCTGCGCCGGCGTGAAGCCGTACTTCTCGAGGTGCGCGCCGACACCGAGCGCGGTCACCACCGGGACGCCGGTGCGGGCGAGCGCCATCATCGTCGGCCGGCACAGGTGATCGAGGTGATCGTGCGACAGCAGCACGACGTCGATCGGCGGGAGCTCGGCGAGCTCGGCCGGCACCGGGTGGAACCGGCGCGGCCCGATGAAGCCGACCGGCGACACTCGCTTCGCGAACACCGGATCGGTGAGCACGCGCCGGCCGTCGAGCTCGAGCAGCACGGTCGAGTGGCCGAGCCAGGTCGCGCGGAAGCCGGTCGACGGCCGCTTCGTCCACGCCTCGTGCGGCCGCTCGAGCGGTAGCGGCGCCGGCGGCCTGCGCTCCTGACCGCCGAACAGCAGCAGCTCGCCGAACATCGGGAGCATCCCGCCCTGCACGCCATCGCGGGCGCCGGTCGTGTTGCGGAACGTGCCGTCGCGAAACTGCGGGGAGGCCAGCACGCGCTCGCGCCGCAGCCCCGCGCTCGGCGTCCGCGCGGGATGATCGAGCTCGACGGCAGCGTCGGCGGGGTCCTGCATCGGTCCGGTCGCGGGGGCGGTGATCGGGTCGGGGGCGTCGGGCATTCGGCGGTCCTTGCTCGTCAGTCGTACAGGTGTTAACCATATTGTACGAGCGTTTAAACGCAACCCGTCATGCTCCATCTCCTCCGCAAGGTCTGTGCCCGCACCGCGGCGAGCGCGGCCGATCCGGTCACCGGTCCGGTCAACGAACAGCGCATCCTGCGGCACGCGCTGGCGAGCTTCGCGACGCACGGCTACGCGGCGAGTGGCCTGCGCGCGATCGCGAAGGACGCCGCGGTCACCGCACCCATGGTGAACTACTACTTCGAGACCAAGGAGAGCCTCTACCTGCGCGTCGGCGACATGGTCATGGAGGCGCTGACCTCGACGGTCGCCAGCGCCTGGCCCGCGACGGCCGACCTCGACGAGCTGTTGCGCGCCAACCTCGAGGCGCACCTGCGGTTCACCGCCGAGTTCCCGGACGCGATCGCGTTCGTGCTCGCCCTGCTGTTCGGCCCGGCGGAGGGTCGCCCGCTGCTCGATCTCGGCACCTACGAGGCCGTGGCGGACCGGGTCCGCAAGGCGTTCGATCGCGCGATCCGCAGCGGCGAGCTCGTGCTCCGCGACGGCGTCACCCGGCAGGACGCCGTCGAGCTCTACCAGGCGTTCGTCCTCAGCATGGTGAGCCACGCCTTCAAGGCGCAGCGCTTCGGCAAGCCCGCTCTCGATCCCCGCACCGCCACCCGCCGGCTGGCCATCGTGCTCGGCGGGCTCGGGACGCTGCGCCGCGACGCGAAGCCGGGCTCGCGATGAGCCCGCGCGCACGTCGCGGTGGTACAGCTGCCGCATGAAGCTGTTCGTCCTCGCCGCGCTGATCGCCGCCGGGTGCGGCTCGAAGACCGAGCCCTCCGCGGATCAGGGCTCCGCGGCGGCCGTCACCCGTCCGCTGGTCACCGATCCGATCGGCTTCTGCGAGCGCGCGTACCTGGTGATGGCGCGCCGGCAGCAGTGCTTCCCCGAGGATACGTCGCTCAAGATGGGGCTCGACGAGCTCACCCAGCTCGCCACGACCGCGCCTGCAGCACCCGAGCCGCGCCGCCGGGTCGGCGTGACCTGCGCCGTGATGCTCGAGGGCATGATGCGGACCGAGCAGCCGAAGAACTGTCCGCTCGACGTCACGGCCGAGGAGCGCGTCGAGCTGACGACGTTCCTCGCCGCGTGGTACGG
>JALZOI010000337.1 GCA_030857245.1 Myxococcota bacterium | reverse complement strand
GACCAGGCGCGCCTGCGTGCAGCCACCGGCTGCGAGCGTCGCGGTCCACGCCGCCGCGGCACGGGTCAGCCCGAGCTGGACGTCATCCGGGAGGGTCGCCCCGAGCACCGCGCGGGTAGCGGCCGCGAGCTCGGCGTCGGCGATCGGTCGCGGCATGTCGGCGAAGGCAAGCGGCGGAGCCAGCGTGCTCGCCACGAACGCGGCGACCACATCGGGCAGCGACGGACACGGAGCAGGCGCCAGCGTGCTCGTGAGCTCGTGCCCTCCCCCGCTGAGCTCCACGGCGATCCGGTCGCCGATGGCACGGATCCGGATCTCGACGATGCCCTCCGCCCGGTTCGGCGCCTGCAACACGACCTGCGCGGCGACCGCCGCGTGCCGGGTGATCGCGCTCGCGACCACGGCGGGCGCGAGGCAGGCGGGCTCCTGCCCGGTCCGCACGACGAGCACGCGGCGCGTCGGCTCCTCCGTGTGGCCGACGCCCGGCCAGCCGCACACCACAGCGAGAACGAAGAGCGTGACGATCCGCTTCATGCCGGACGAGTGTCGCTGCCGGCCCCGGACCTTCATGAAAATCGGAGGGCTCGCGGGTGCGCGGCGAACCCGCACCTAAGCTATCGAAACCGCGGGGGACTCGGGGTTCGGGACGACCTGGACGTCCGCGAGCACGGCGTAGTGGTCGCTCGCGCAGATCGCGTCGTCCCCGTCGCCTTCGCGCTCGGTCAGCACGACGCGCGAGACGTGGACGGTGCCGCGGCCGTCCTTCTTGCGGCTCGTCACGTAGACGTAGTCGATGCGGCGGTCGATATCGAGCGAGCGCAGCGGCCGGGTGAAGCGGTTCTCGCTCGACCACGTGATGCCCTGCTCGGGGCCCTCGCCGGGCTCGGGCTCGCGGTGCAGCCGCAGCCACGCATCCTGGAAGTGGGTGCGCCGGCCCGCGAGCGTGGTGAGGCCGCGGAGGTAGCGCATCTCGTCGCTGTCGGGCGTCGCGTTCAGGTCGCCGCACAGGATCTGCGGCGCGCTGTCGTTCGTGCGCAGCGCGCGGATCGCCTCGTCGATCGCGAGCACCTGCTGCTCGCGGGCCACGCCATCGTCGAGCCGATAGTGCAGGTGCGTCGTGTGGATCCAGATCGGCCCGCCGTCGGAGTCGACCTCCGCCGACAGCAAGATCCGGGCGTCGGCGATGCGCGGCTCGGGCAGCGGGCGCACCCGGGTGTCGCGGATCGAGCGCGCGAGGATCGCGAGCCCCTCCTGGCCCGCCGGCCGCGTGCCGTGCGCGCCGGCGCTCCACTCGACCGCGGTCGCGTAGTGAGCGGCCATGCCGAGCCCCTCGGCGATCACCTCGGCGGTGGTGCGGCCGGTCTTGCCGTCGAGGGGCCGGACCTCCTGCAGGCAGACGACGTCGGGCGCGAGCGCCGCGAGCTGCCGGATCGCGAGGTCGAGGCGCCGCTCGAGGGGCGGCTCCGTGCCCCAGAGGTTCAGCGTGATGATGCGGAGGTTCGGGCCCATCACGCTCCGCGCCCTCAGGCTCCTCGATAGATACAGCGCGAGGTCGGCGTCTCCGAGACCACCACCTCCGTCAGCCCCGGCAGCACCGCGAGCTGGTTCCACAGCCAGACCGCGAGGAGCTCGCTGGTCGGGTTCGCGAGGCCGGCGATCTCGTTGAGGACCTGGTGGTCGAGCTGGCGCACGAGCGGGCCGACGTGCTCGTCGATCTCGGCGAAGTCCATGACCCAGCCGCGCTCGGCATCGATCTCGCCCTCGATGACGATCTCGACGAGGTAGCTGTGGCCGTGCATGCGGGCGCACTTGTGGCCGGGCGGCACTTTCGGCAGAAAGTGCGCCGACTCGAACCGGTAGCTCCGTTCCAGTCGCGTGCGCATCGCGCCACTATGTAGCGCGCCGGCGCGTGCTAAGGAAGCCCGCGTGCCGCCCCCCGGCGCATCTCTTCGCCCGTGGTCCCGTCAGTGGGCCGAGCTCGACCGCAGGGTCTGGCAGCTCGCCTTCGCGCGCTCCGTCAACACGATGGGGCTGTCGCTCGTGATGACGTTCCTCGCGATCTACATCGTCGGGACCCGCGGCTATCCGGCGTGGAGCTACGGCGTGATCGCGCTGGTCGCCAACGTCGGGCAGTCGCTGTCGAGTGCGTGGGCCGGCAACCTGTCCGACCGGATCGGCCGGCTGCCGCTGATCACGACGTCGCTGATCGTGCGCAGCGCCTTCATCGCGCTGCTCGGGACGCAGATCCTGCTCGATGCGCCGCTGTGGAGCCTCGGCCTCAACATGATGATCACGTCGGCGCTGCGCGGCTGCTTCGAGCCCGTCGCCTATGCCCTCGTCGCGGACGTCGTGCGCGATGATCAGCGGATCGCCGCGTTCGGCCTCCAGCGGATGGGCACGAACCTGGGGTGGACGATCGGCCCGGCCCTCGGCGGCGTCCTCACGCTCGTGATCCCGTATGGCTACGTCTTCTACCTCGCGGCCGCCGGCATGGTCCTGGCGGCCGTCGTGACGACGCGGGTCGTCGATCCGGTCGCGCGGCAAGACCACGCCGCGGTCGATGGTGAGCTGCGCAGCGCGCTCCGCGAGTCGATCCGGGATCCGGCGATGCGCCTGCTGCTCGCCGGCACCTTCCTCGCGGCCCTGCTCAGCACGCAGCTGTTCTCGACGTTCGCGATCTTCATGACCGACGAGGTCGGGCTCACGAAGGCCGAGGTCGGCCTGCTCTACACGATCAACGGCGCCGGCGTGCTGCTGCTGCAGGTGCCGGCGCTCGCGCTGATCCACCGCGTCGGGATCGCGCGCGCGCTGCCGTGGTCCTCGTTGATCGAGGCCGTCGCGTTCGGCATGATCGGCGCGGCCACCGGCTTCAGCGGCGCCGCGGTGGCGATGCTCGCCGTCACGGCGGCCGAGGTCGTGTTCAACCCGGCGCACCAGACCGCGATCGCCGAGACCGCCGATCCCGCGCGGCGCGGCCGGGCCTACGGCGTGTCGGGCTTCGTCCAGATGGTCGGCATCGCGGCGGCCCCGCTCCTCGGTGGCGCGCTGTTCGACTCGATCGGCGATCACCACCTCGCGATGTGGACGACGATCGCCACGATCGGCCTCGCCCAGACGCTGTGCTTCACCGCCTTCGTGCGGCGCCGCACGCCGGTGATCGTAGCTGCGGTGGTCACGCGCCAGGTATAGAGTCGCCGCGTGCGGAGCGCGATCGTGGTGGTGCTCGGTGGGCTGCTCGGTGGCCTCGGCAGCGGTGCGTGCGGCGACGATCCGGCGAGGCCCGCGCTCCCCGCGTGGGAGAAGGGCTTGCCGGCTGCGCGCGAGCTCGGCACCGCGTTCGCGGCCCGCGGGCTGGTGACGGCGCGCGGCATCGTCCACCTCCACTCGCCGTACTCGCACGACGCCTGCGACGGTGACCCTCGCGACGCGAGCGGCACGCCGAACGAGCCGTGCCTCGCCGATCTGCGCGCGGCCCTGTGCACGACCCGGATCGACTTCGCCGCCCTGACCGACCACGACGCCTCGATGGCCGACGAGGACTTCCTGACGCTGTTCAGCATGCGCGGGACCGATCAGGCGGTGCGCAACGCGGCCGGCGAGCAGATCGCCTCGCGGATCCTGTGCGCCGATGGCCACGAGGTGCTGGTCTCGGTCGGCGGCGAGAACGACCTGATGCCGATCATGCTCGACCGCCACGTCCCGGGCACGCCGACCGAGCGCCACGCGATCTACAACGGCAACGACGCCGCGACGGTGGCGGCGCTGCGGGCGGCCGGGGGCCTCGTGTGGGTCGCGCACACCGAGAGCAAGCCGGTCGAGCTGCTGCGCGCGCTCGCGCCCGACGGCATCGAGGTCTACAACCTCCACGCGAACATCGATCCCGAGATCCGGCGGGACCATCTCGGCCTCCCCGCGGCGGGCGCGATCAGCGCCGCCGCCGAGTTCGCCGACACCAACCCCGGCCACCCCGAGCCCGACCTCGCGATGCTCGCGTTCGTCGCGCCGAACCAGCCGGCGATCACCGCGTGGGATCAGCTACTCGGGGATGGCCGCCGGCTGGTCGCGACCGCCGGCAGCGACGCGCACCAGAACGCCATCCCGATCACGTTCGCCGATGGTGAGCGCGGCGACTCCTACCGCCCGGTGCTGCGGTGGTTCGGCAACATCGCGCTCGTCGCCGACCCGCGCGACCCCGCGCAGCTCGAGGCGGCGCTCGCGGCGGGGCGGCTGTTCACGGTGTTCGAGGTGCTCGGCACGCCGCTCGGGTTCGACGTCCGTGCCGAGGCAGGCGCGACGATCTTCGAGATCGGCGCCGACGTCCCGGGCGGCGCGCAGCTCGTCGTCGAGCTGCCCCGGGTGCGCGGCCTCGACGCCCGCCTGCCCGCCCCCGTGATCCGCGCCCGGGTGCTGTGGATCGAGCCCGGTGGCGCGGTCACCGAGGTCGGCACCTCGACGGGCGACCGGCTCGCGGTCCCCATGACGGGCGCCGGCGCGTACCGGGTCGAGATCTCGATCACGCCGTTCCACCTCGGGCCGTACCTCGGCGACCTCGGGCCCGCGCTGGCCGGCGTCGAGGTCCCGTGGATCTACGTCAGCCCGTTCTACGTCCGCTGAGCCGGGGAGATTGGCCGCCAAGGCCGCCAAGTGACGCCAAGGATTCGTAGAGAAGATCGAACGGTGCGCCCCCCGTCCTTCACCCCTTCCTTGGCGGGCTTGGCGCTCTTGGCGGCCAATCTCTCCCGCTCTCTGAGCGCTGGTGAGCGCGGATGTCGCGAAGCCGATTGAACCGCAGCGCCCGCGCTGCTACCAACTGATCATGCGCGCCGGCTGGATCTCGTTGCTGCTGCTCGGTGGGTGCCCGCTCGGCACCACGGGCGGCTCCGGCGAATGTGATGTCGATGCCGACTGCTCCGGGAACGTGTGTGCGCGCGACGGCTTCTGCTATCCCGCCAGCAGCGTCCGCGCGGTGCGCGTGACATGGACGGTCAACGGCATGCCGGCGAGCGTGGCGACCTGCACGAGCGCGCCCGATCTCGCGATTCACTTCAGCGGCCACGCGGCCGGCGATGACCCGCTCGGCTTCGCACCCGTGCCGTGCGAGACCGGGCAGTTCGTGATCGACAAGCTCCCCACCAGCTACTCGCAGGTCGAGCTCGGCCGCGATGGCGCCGGCTTCCCGGAGACGAAGTCGATCAGCTCGTCGAACGTCGTCACCTTCGATCTTCGTCTCTGAGGCGGCTCTCCGCGGCTCCTGCGCGATTCGCGCGCTGGGAGGGCTGCACACCGCGGCGCGTGTGGGTATGGTGCCGCCGTGGTGACCGCGTCGACTCCCGAATCCAAGCGCATCGAGCAGGAAGATGCTCCCGAGTATGTCGAGACCACGGTGGAGGAGCTCGCGCCGCTGTACCGCCAGATGCTCGCGATCCGCCGGATGGAGGAGGCGTCGGCGAAGGCGTACTCGCAGGGCAAGATCGGTGGCTTCCTCCACCTGATCATCGGTCAGGAGGCGGTGTGTGTCGGCGCGACCGCCGCCCTCCAGCCCGATGACTACGTCGTCGCGACCTACCGCGAGCACGGCCACGCGTACGCCAAGGGCGTCGCGGCGCGGCCGATCCTCGCCGAGCTCTACGGCAAGAAGACCGGATGCGTGAAGGGCCTCGGCGGCTCGATGCACATCTTCGACAAGGCCACGAACTTCCTCGGGGGCTACGGCATCGTCGGCGGCCACGTGCCGATCGGCGCGGGCGCGGCGTTCGCCTCGAAGTACCGCGGCGACGGCCGCGTCACCCTGTGCTTCTTCGGCGAGGGCGCGTCGACGATCGGCGGGTTCGCCGAGGGCCTCGCGCTCGCGGCGCTGTGGAAGCTGCCCATCGTGCTGATCTGCGAGAACAACCAGTACTCGATGGGCACCCCGCTCTACCGCTCGCTTGCCGTCGAGGACGTCTCGCTGCGCGCGCTCGGTCACGGCATGGCACGCGACCGCTTCGACGGCGATGACGTCGTCAAGGTGAAGCGCCGGATCGCCGAGGCGGTCGAGCGTGCCCGCACCAGCTGCGAGCCCACGCTCGTCGAGGTCGTGACGTACCGGTTCCGCGGTCACTCGATGAGCGACCCCGGCCTCTACCGCACCAAGGACGAGGTCGAGGAGTGGAAGCGGCGCGATCCGCTGAGCCACTGCCGGCAGCGCCTGACCGACATCGGCTTTCCCGACGCGGAGCTCGAGGCGCTCGAGGCCGACGTCAAGGCGGAGATCGAGGACGCCGTGAAGTTCGCGGAGGACTCGCCGCCCGCCGACGATTACAAGTCCTACGTGGTCAAGGAGTAGATCGTGGCCGTCATCAGTTACCGCGAAGCGCTCAACCAGGCGATGCGCGAGGAGATGGAGCGCGACGAGAACGTCTTCGTCATGGGCGAAGAGGTCGGGCACTACAACGGCGCCTACAAGGTCACGCAGGGCATGCTCCAGCGGTTCTCGGAGCGGCGCATCGTCGACGCGCCGATCGCCGAGATGGGCTTCACCGGCATCGGCATCGGCGCCGCGATGGTCGGGTTGCGGCCGATCATCGAGTTCATGACGTTCAACTTCTCGCTCGTCGCGATCGACCAGATCGTGAACAACGCGGCGAAGATCTTCCAGATGAGCGGCGGGCAATACAACATCCCGATCGTGTTCCGCGGCCCCGGTGGCCCGGCGGTCCAGGTCGGCTCGCAGCACAGCCAGTCGCTCGAGAGCTACTACGCGCACGTGCCCGGCCTCAAGGTCGTGATGCCGTCGACGGCGGCCGACGCGAAGGGCCTGCTGAAGAGCGCGATCCGCGACGACAACCCGGTCGTGTTCATCGAGGGCGAGACGCTCTACAACACGACGTGGGAGGTCCCCGACGGCGACGACGAGCTGATCCCGATCGGCGTCGCCGACGTCAAGCGCGCCGGCACCGACATCACGCTGATCGCGTGGTCGAAGATGGTGTGGACCTGCCTCGACGCCGCGAAGCAGCTCGCCGAGGAAGGCATCGAGGCGGAGGTCGTCGACGTCCGCACGCTGCGCCCGCTCGATGTCGACACGCTGGCGACCAGCGTCAAGAAGACGGGCCGCTGCGTGATCGTCGAGGTCGGCTGGCCGGTCGCCGGCTACGGCGCCGAGGTCGCGTACCAGATGCAGAAGCACTGCATGGACGTGCTCGATGCGCCGATCGAGCGCGTCACCAGCGACGACGTGCCGATGCCGTACGCGAAGAACCTCGAGGACGAGGTCCAGCCGCAGATCCAGGATGTGATCGACGCGGTCAAGCGCGCGCTGTATCTCGACTGAGCGGCGGCCGCGTCACGACCGACGCACGCGCGCGATCACGCAACGACGAGTCGCCTCGCAGAGGCTGGAGAAGGTCATGGCCCAGATCATCGGTTTGCCGAAGCTGTCCCCCACGATGGAGGAGGGCGTCCTCGTTCGCTGGACCAAGAAGGAGGGCGACAAGGTGTCGCCCGGTGATCTGATCGCCGAGGTCGAGACCGACAAGGCGAACATGGACTTCAACATCGAGGACGACGGCGTCCTCCTGAAGCTCCTCGTCCAGGAAGGCGAGACCGTCAAGCTCGGCGCTCCGGTCGCGATCCTCGGTGCCGCGGGCGAGGACGTCACCGCCCTGCTCGAGCAGGCGAAGGGCGGCGGCGCCGCGCCGGCTGCGAAGGCGGCGCCCGCCCCGGCCGCGAAGCCCGCGCCCGCGAAG
>JALZOI010000974.1 GCA_030857245.1 Myxococcota bacterium | reverse complement strand
CCTCGGCGACATCGACCCCGAGCGCGATCACGAGGCCGGTGGCGCGCATCCGCTCGAGGTTGTCGGCGTACGTCGCCGCCCCGCCCCCGGTCGCGATCACCATGTTCTCGTCGGCGGCACACAGCTTCGCGAGCGCCTGCGCCTCGCGCCGGCGGTACTCGCCGAGGTCGCGCGCGACCAGCGCCGGCACCGACTCGCCGCCGGGATCCATCGACGCGACGGCATCGTCGAGATCGACGAACCAGCGCCCGCTCCCCGCGGCGAGCGCGCGGCCCACCGAGGTCTTGCCGGCGGCCATGAAGCCGATGAGGAACAGGGGAGGCATGAAACGTCGAAAGCGTGAGCGTGAGCGTCAAGCGAGGCGTTAAGCGTAAGCGTAAGCGTGGATCGTGGAGGTGCACGTGCACGTGACACGTGCACCTCTACCTACACGGGAGCCCCCCATGGGCAGGGGCCTCCCACGTGATGTGCCTTACCAGCGGCTTACTGGCAGCGCAGGAGCGCGCGGTTCGTGATCTTCGGCGTGATGAACACGAGGATCTCGGTGCGGTCGTCGTTCTCGCGGCGGTTCTTGAAGAACCAGCCGAGCACCGGGATGTCGGCGAAGAAGGGCACCTTCTTGTACGCGAGGCCGGTGTTGCGGGTGTAGATGCCGCCGAGCACCGAGGTCTCGCCGTCGTTGACGAGCATCGAGGTCCGGGCCTCCTTGCGCAGGATCGTCGGATCACCGCGAGCGCCGACGTTGACGAAGTCGGGCTCGTTCTTGGTCACGACGAGGTTCATCGCGATCGCGCAGTCGCGCTGCGAGACGTACGGGGTGACCGTGAGCGCGAGGTCGGCCTGCACGAACTGCGTGTTGGTGCCAGCGGCCGAGATCACCGAGATCGGGATCGAGATGCCCTGGCTGATGCTCGCCTGCTTGTTGTTGAGCACCGTGATCTTGGGCGCCGAGATGATGCGCACCGTACCGGTGTCCTCGAGCGCCGAGAGGCGCAGGTTGATGTTGAAGTTGCCGCCCACCGAGCCGAGGGACAGGCCGATCGCGCCACCCTCGCCGCTGCCGGTCGCCGCCGGCATGTTGACCGCGAAGTCCGACGGCTGCGCGACGCCCGTGCTGTTGGTCTGGGCATCGGTGTTGGCACCGACGAGGCTGACCGACGACGGGAAGATCAGGCCGGTGGCGTTGCCGCCCGCCGCACCCGACAGCGCGCGACCGCCCCACTGGATGCCGAACTGCCGGATGAACGTCGACCGCGCCTCGACGATGCGAGCCTCGATCGAGATCTGCGGCGTCTGGGTGTCGAGCTGGAGCGCGAGCCGCGCGATCTGCTCGCGGTTGCCCGCCACGTCGTTGATGATCAGCGCATTGGTGCGCGGGTCGGTCTCGATGCGGCCCTTCGGCGACAGCATCGCCTCGAGCTTGCCGCGGAGCTCGTCGGCCGACGCGTAGTTGAGCGGCACGACCTCGGGGCGCGGGGCCTCGGCCTTGACCATCGCCTCGCGGCGCGCGGCCTCGGCCTCGTCCTCCGCGTCGAGCTCCTTGCGGGGCGCGATCCGGAACAGGTTGCCGTCGCGCCGGTACCACAGCCCCTGCGACGCGAGGATCACCTCGAGCGCCTGGTCCCACGGCACGCGCTTGAGGCGGACCGTAACCTTGGCGTCGATGTTGTCGGGGACGACGATGTTGACGCGACCGGTGTCCGCGATGATGCGGAGCAGGTCGTGGATCGGCGCGTCCTTGAAGTCGAAGTCGACGGTGGCGCCGCGATAGACCCGGCGGCCGCGCGCACCCTGCGCCGGCACCTGCGAGACCGACTGCTGCGTGACCGGTGTCGACGTCGCACCGAACCCGCCGACGACCGGCGACGGGACGTGCTGCGCGCGCGCCACGGCCGGCGACGTCGGATCGTTCGCGACGAAGCGCCAGTGCACGACACCGCGGGCGTCCCGCTCGAACACCGGGGTCGCGGGCTGCGCGAGCTCCGCGATCAGCCGGATCCGGTTGGGCAGCTTGCGATCGCGGAACGACGACACCGCGCGGACCGGGCTCGCGAACTTCGACACGTCGAGCTTGCGCTCGAGCTTCGCGCCGAGCTCGGCGTGGTCGATGATCAGCTCGGCATATGTCGCGGTGACCTCGCCGACGCTGACGGTGCCGTTGCCGGTCATCGCGATGTCGACCTGGCCGCTGCCATCGGTGCCGTGGAACTTGATGTCGCTGACCTTCGCGAGCGGCGTGGTCGGTGCGGGCGCGACCGGCGCCGCCTTCGCGGTGACGGCGACCGGCGCGGACTTGGTGACCGGCTTCGCGGCGAGCGGCGCCGCGAACAGCGACGACGGCGCGAACGCCGGTCCGATC